>JAJZMK010000003.1 GCA_021798275.1 Actinomycetes bacterium
CGTTGCCGGCACCCAAGACAGGGGCGATTTGACTGGCCACGTTCACGGCGGTTTCCACGTCGGCTCTCGGCACGGTAAAGGAGATATCCGTGGTGCCGTCCTGTGAGACATTTTGTACAATCATGTCGACGTTGATGGCCTTTTCTGCCAAACCTCTAAAAAGTGAAGCCGCAATTCCGGGTTGATCGGGTACTCCGGCGATGGTTAATTTTGCCGATGAGGTATCACTTGTTACCGCCGAAACTATAGGTTGTTCCATATCTTTACTCTCCTCGCTTACTAAAGTACCAGGTTCCCAAGTAAAGCTGGATCTTACTTCAAGAACGACTTTATGGTTTCTGGCAAATTCCACAGACCTCAGGGCAAGCACTTTACCCCCCGTGGCCGCTATTTCCAACATTTCCTCAAATGAGACATGCTTTAACTTCTTTGATTCCGGCACGACCCTAGGGTCAGCGCTGAATACACCAGAGACATCGGTATAAATTTCGCACCTGTCGGCTCCGAGGGCAGCAGCCAGAGCCACGGCGGTTGTATCCGAGCCGCCTCTACCGAGAGTGGTAACGTTATTGTCTGTCGATACACCTTGGAACCCGGCGACTACCGGGACAATGCCGTTTTTCAGAGCGGCATGGATCCGATCCGGTTTTATCTCCAGTATTTTTGCTTTGGTGTGGGTGGTATCAGTAATAATGCCAGCTTGGCTGCCCGTAAAGGAGGCCGCCTTGATACCAAGGTCGGCCAGAGCCATGCACAAAAGCGCCATGGAGATTCGTTCTCCCGCTGTCAGCAACATGTCCAATTCCCGCCCGGGGTGAATGTTGCTCACGTCTTTAGAAAGTCTTATTAAGTTATCCGTCGTTTTGCCCATAGCGCTGACGACGACTACAACCTGGTCCGTTTTTGACGATCTTGCGATGTGATCAGCTACTTCTCTGATCCTATCGGCATCGGCAACGGACGTTCCACCAAATTTTTGTATACTTAAGCCCACATTGGTACAATTTACCTCTTTTAAACGAGTATTTTCTTAAATATGCCAAGTGAAAAACGAGAACGCCAACGTGCTTACCGCCAAGAGAAGGTGGCCAAGCAAACAAAACAGATGAAAAGAAATATAAGATTGAAGCAGTTTGTCGGTCTTGTAGTTCTTATAGGGGTGGTGATAGGTCTGATTGCTTGGTTGTCTTCGAGCAATTCCACTACCACGGCTTCCAGCGTGACTTCAACAAGTAGCCTGGGTGTGACAACCACTTCCACGCAGACCACATCGGTAGCTACCACCGCGCCCATAACGACCGCACCGGCACCGGTAAAGCCCATAGTTCCCACGTGCCCTCCGAATAACCAGTTTGGCGCTCCGCATAGAATTATCCACTTCACAAAAGCCCCGCCTTTGTGTATCTCACCGACGGGAGTTTATAACGCTGATGTCTATACGACAGCGGGAAGCTTCAACATCCAGATGGATGCAGCCAAATCCCTGGCAGCTGTGAATAATTTTGTCTTTTTGGCCAGGTACCAATTTTACAACGGGGTTATCTTTCAGCGCGTAATACCGGGTTTTGCGGTGCAGGGCGGCGATCCTACGGGCACGGGTACGGGCGGACCGGGTTATGAATTTCCCGGCAATACTCCGCCAAAGTCGTGCGAGGTCAAAAAAGACTGCTACCCGATAGGCTCGGTGGCCATGGCTAATGCCGGATCGCCGACTGCCAATGGGAGTCAATTCTTTATCGTGGTCGGTCCTGAGGGAGAGGCACTGCCTCCAAACTACACGCTGTTTGGCAAGGTGACATCGGGCATGAATGTTGTACAAAAGATAGCTTCCGAGGGCAACTCGATTCCCCAAGATAACGGTATGCCGCCAAAGATCACATATCGTATGATAAGTGTTACGGTAACTCAAGCGAAATAAAGGCAGATATAGAATTATGACAGAGACTGAAACAGCAGACAACATATTTCCCAAACGTCAAAAATTTGACGGATATCCGGAAATGTGTATAGACTTATCCAAGCGCTACAGCGCAACCATAACGACCAATCATGGTGAAATAGTAATTGCTCTTGATGCCGTAAACGCTCCCAAGACCGTCAACAACTTCGTATTTCTGGCCAGGCATCAATACTACAGCGACGTTATTTTCCACCGGATTATACCCGGCTTTGTCGTCCAAGGCGGCGACCCTACCGGCACGGGGACAGGAGGACCTGGTTACAGGTTTGAAGACGAGTTGCCCGCTCCCGGTCGTTACGAAATAGGTTCGGTAGCTATGGCTAACGCCGGACCAGATACCAACGGCAGTCAGTTTTTCATCGTGAGCGGCCCTTCCGGGGCTTCACTTCCTCCTCTCTATTCGCTATTTGGCCAGGTTGTAAAAGGTCTGGATGTCTTAGCCAAGCTGGATAAATTGGGATCTTCTTCCGGGAGAACTCAAGAAAAAGTTGTGATGGAGAAAGTAACGATCACAGAGAGCGAGTAGATCGCGAACGATCGGATAAGCGTTATAGTACCGTTTAGGAAAATATATTTTTCTAAACGGTACTATCCGATTAAAGATTCCAAGTCCTCTATCCCGATCAGCCTGGAAGATAAGTATATCTGTACCAGGTCGCAGTATTTTCCTTCAACATGCCATGACCCTTCCGGCTCTCTGATGATGGCTGTTTGTTCGGGCAGTGCCACGACGGCACAGTTTCGTGGGGCAAGCGATAAAGTCCTCTGTAATTTGGCGTCGATTTCACCGTCAAAGTGCGGGTATACGGCGATGTTGTTTACTAGGCCAAGCCCCACGCTAAACGCTCCGCCTCTTGGGTCAATCATCGGATCTGTCAATACCATGGCCCCGGCTGAGCTGCCTGCCAAAATTGCACCGGTTTGCCAGGCATTTACCATTGCGCTAAGGGCAGGGGATGATTTCAACGTGGATCGTAGGTGGAGGGGAGACCCTCCGGCTATATATATAAATTTTGACGATTGAATTTGATATGACAATTCCTCCGAAAAAGCATCGCCGCGTTCTAAAATCATACATTCTTCTATTTCGGCGCCCAGCTGTGCAAACCACCGCTCGGCATTTTTGACCGCTTTCTGCGGATTTTGATATGCGGCGGCGGTTGGTAAGATCAAAATCTTGGTATCAAGATTGCCGTTTCCAAGGGAAGTGATGTTTTTGGAGGTTAATTTTGCCCTTGTAACTAAGTCCAAATCGAAGTCGCAACCGTCTTGCCACTCTCCTCCCCCGACCATGACCAGGGGGCCCACGAAAGGAGCATCTTCTAAATACGTTTGCATTCTGTCACCATTAATTTTTTATAGACCAATATCCTATGCTAGCCAAATTCAGCTCTTCTATCACATTATAAATGCTTAATTAATATTAATCTTACAGATAGTAATTATATCGGTTTATATAATTATTTTTATAATGCTACCGTGGAGTCACTTAGAATTAACACATGGATATAGTTATATAGTAGTTGAATTTATATATAATTACCTCTTGGCGATAACAGATAAGCTGTCAAATATATCGGTTAATATATTTGACATAGCCAGCTAAATATAGACAAATATAGTTTCGGTTAACTAACTACACTAAAGAAACAATTAGTTAAACGATCCTTTCAGTAGGGTCCCTATCCCGTAAGTTACGGCTCCGGTTACGGCGCAAATAAAGAGCTGCCTGACTGCGGAGAATACGGCCCCTTTCCCGGTCAATTTACCCAATGCAAATCCTACAGCCAAAGCTGTTGCGGCAGTAAGAACAATACTTATCAAGACGTCAAATGTCGAGTCGTTTCCGCTGATAAATGGGATTAGGGGGATGAAAGCCCCGATGGCAAAAGAAAAAAACGATGACAAGCCGGCTTGGATGGGGGAGCCCAGTGCTTCGGAGTCCAAGCCGAGTTCTTCTCTGGCATGGGTATCCAAAGCCAGTTTGGGGTTAGCCATGATTTCGTCGGCAAGTTGCTTTGATAACTCCGGTGAAATGCCGCGACTTTTATAGAGTGCTTCCAGCTCTTTCTTTTCATAGACTGGATTTAAGTGTAATTCCCTCTCTTCAATCGCCAACTCTCTTTCAAAACCTTCTTTTTGAATTTGCATGGAGATCACTTCCCCTGCCGCCATGGAAAATGAGCCTCCTAGTAATCCGATGATACCGGCAAGGCGTACAATTCCATGAGCCGGATCTGCTCCGGCCGCCCCTATCACCAGGGATAGGTTGGATACGAGACCGTCACTGATGCCAAACACGGCAGCCCTGAGGGCGCCGCCTCTCAAATCGCGGTGAGTATGACCTGTATACGGCGAGAAAGCCGGGTCCTGTTTTTGGTCATTGGCAGCGGTCGATTTCATAGATTTAGATTTTATTTCTTTGAAACTTTTCACATACTAAACATACAGGGATCTGCTTAGCCAAGGATACGTATCAAGGTTACTAAATTACATCAGTATTACATCACGAGGCTACAAAAGCTATTTGAGTATCTAGGGTGATGAAGATTTCACACTCTAAGTAATGCCAGGCTGGCCAAGCTGATTGCGAATGTGGGAATTACAATCCGCCAGGCGTACTTGATATAGGTTATGCCGGAGATATTGGCATCCAGGCGTTTTAGGGTAGCAAGCCAGAGCATGATTGCCAGAGAGCCGCTCGGGAGGAGCAGAGAGCCTATATTGGTTCCGATCAAAATGGGCCAGACGGAAGATATCTGTCCCTTCCCAAGGGCCGATGTAATACCAAGGGTCACCGGTAAGTTATTTGCCAAGTTGGAAAATATACCTGTCAGCACACCTGCTTGTAGCGTTCCAAGTGCCGAGGTATGGGTAAGTAAGTTGCGAAAATTGACATAACGTTCCAACGATTCGGCCAGGATGCCCAAGGAAACGACGTTTAGAGCGATACGCAGAGGAATCGTCCGCCAGGGTACACTCTTTACGGCAAGTATCAAGATGATGTCAGCAGCCAAGGCGACTTCCCAAGGCTGACCCCCGATCAACGGGATAAGTGTAAAGCCGACGGCGCTAAAGAGACAGATCGCTATCCCAAGTGGGAAAGCAATCTGTCGCTTTAGTATCTTATCCGGAGCGCTTTCGCCGTGCTTTTGATTTTCTGACTTGCCAAAGCCGTTTTGTATAGGTATAGCTCTGTCATCAATAGGTTTTTTGTTTCTCTTGGCGTATCTCCTGTCGGAGATGAGGTAGCAAACAAAACCCACCCCTACGGCAATCAGAGAGACAATCCCGAGGTGTCGTAGGAAATCGGAGGCACTTAAGTCAAATTTTGAGGTCACGATCAAGTTGGTAACATTGGATATAGGCAGAAACAGAGATGCTATGCCAGACAGCAGAGCCGGTTGAACGGCAATGGCAAAAAGCGACAGCGATCTTGTCCTGGCAATATTGACATATATGGGGGTGAGTAATACTATAGCCGTGTCCAAATTTAAAGTTGCCGTAACGGCTGCGGCCAGGATCCAAAGTATAAATAAACTGTGTTTTCTGTCCGTAATGGAGGCTGCTATCAGTCTAAAGAAGCCAAGTTGATCAAGGAGCATACTTAGCGGTACGGCGAAAAGAACAAATAATATAGGCCCAAAAAGCGGATTCACGGCTTTTATCGATGAAGAGTAAGAGACAAGGTTAAAAACTATTGTCAATATTGCCAATAAAGGTGGCAATATAAATAAAATAAACTTTAGGCTAAAAACAATTTTATGGTTAGATATCTTTTTATCTAAGGATATCTCGGGCAATATTAAAGCCGGTACTGCCAAAACGATAAAAACTATAGCTATCAGTCGGTCACTCATATGCCTTTGTTTTCAGTAGACGTATAGAAAATTTGTTATTTTGTCATCTACAGTTTACTCAGAACTTATCATTACGTAACGCTGTTACGTAATGATAAGTATATGGCAGAGAGCAAAACAGATTTCTCAATAAACCCATACCTGCATTCTTCCGCTCGCCCGACAAGTCCGACAAAATTAAGCTACGGCTCTACGGAAAATATGAAAAGTAGCTATGGTTTTCCGGCATCTGAGCTACCTGGGAGAGATGACAAAACACGCGCTACCGTCTTGGTTGTCGAAGATGACGAGTCGCATAGGATTGCCCTAAATACCCTTTTGGAAAGGGAAAATTATAGCGTCATGACTTTAGCAGACGGGCGGGAGATACTGTCGGTAATAGCTGAAATTAAACCTGACGTTATATTGCTGGATGTCATGCTGCCTTATTTGTCGGGAATCGAAATATGCCAACTTATACGCGAAAATAATAGCAAAATTCCTATCATTATGCTGAGTGCTAAAGCAGAAGAAGTAGATATCGTGCTTGGGATGGAAATGGGAGCCGACGACTATATAGCAAAGCCCTATAGAATTCGCGAACTTATTGCCCGGATTAACGTTCTTTTACGTAGAAGAGCTGCAAGAGGCGATAGAGATATGAGGCAACCGGAGAACGCTTTGGAAGAGATCCTCTGTGTCGGCGATGTGGTTTTAGACCAATCAACTTACGAGGTTACTTTCGCCGGCAGGCGCCTTGACTTGCCGCTGCGGGAGTTTCAACTGCTGAGGGAGTTGCTCTTAGCCAAAGGAAAAGTAATTACGCGCGATGAATTATTGCTAAATATCTGGGGATTTTCTTATGAGGGAGATGCCCGTATCATAGCGACTTTGATCAGTAGACTGCGCTCTAAAATAGAAAAGGATCCGGAAAATCCCGTGCGTATCGTAACGGTCAGGGGGATAGGTTATAGATTTGACGGGTAGTGGGCCCGGGGAAATATCCGACGCAATCCTTTTGTCCGGAGTCTTGGAATTTGTTTTTAAAATATCCATTGCCTTGATGGTTTGTTGAATTGCCTGTGTCGGACATAAGGGATCTATCGCCAACTTTTAGTTTTTTACCCCAGTCGTAAATCGGCTTTCAGGCTATTTGAGCTAACGGATGGATATGAATCTTTTTTACGCCGTTTCTGGTATATGCTGGCTGATTGTGGATCCGATGATACCTGATGATACGTCCGGCATGAAAAAGCGGTTTATCCAAATTGTCAAGGATAAAGGTTACGAAAGGCGCCAAGAGGCTTTCAAGCTATCCTCGGGCGGTCTTAGTCACGACTATATCGATATCCGCAGAGCATTCTCCGACCGAGCGCATGCCGCGTCGGCAGCTAACTTCGTGATGATCTCTTTCGAAGAAAGAAACATAACTTTTGACGTTATCGGTGGTATGACGATGGGAGCCGATCCCATATCGCATGCCGTGGCTGTTGTGGGCGCCAAATCCTGGTTTTCTGTCAGAAAGCAAGAGAAAGCGCACGGCAGACAACAGCGGATCGAAGGCGCTCTTTTAAACGGCGAAAAAAAAGTTATTCTAGTGGAAGACACCGTTTCTACGGGTCGTTCTTTACTGGAGGCTTTTGATGTTCTAAAAGAGGCCAAAGTTGAAGTGAGGGCACTGTGTACTCTTCTTGACAGGGGTTTATCTATGGCGGAAAAAATGGACGGTGAGAAAACTTTATATATTCCGTTAATTACTTATCAAGATCTGGAAATAGACCCTTTGTAGGTATCGGTTGGATATTTTAGATTTTATTTTGCTTGGCGTTATCCTGCTTGCCGTTTTACATGGCTGGCGGGTAGGAGCCGTCATCCAAGTGATGTCGTTTATAGGTTTTCTAAGCGGCATTGCGCTCGGTACATACATAATTTCCGCCGTAGACGGACATATCTCTGGCGGCATCTATAAGACAATCGCCGCTGTAGCAATTCTGCTTTTTGTCTCCATGGGACTTTCCGGTATAGGTAAAAGAATAGGCTTTCATCTGGCTGGTGCCATAGATAAAAGTAACCTGGCCGCCACGGTGGATTCTTTGATCGGGTCGGTGGTGGCTGTCGCCGGGAGTCTGGTTGTCTGTTGGCTTTTGGCTTCTATTTTGATCCAAACCCCGATATCTTCTCTGAATAACCAAATATCAAATTCGAAAATTATGAGTGCCGTCGAATCCATGATGCCTCCGGTGCCCAATCAATTTGCCGCAGTGGACAGGTATTTGGTCAGAAACGGTTTCCCTCAGGTCCTGGTCAATGTCTTGCCGCAGCCTACGGGCCCCCTGGTCTTTCCCGACAAGAGCATCACGGACGCTTTGGTGAAAAAAATCACTCCGTCGGTGGTGAAAGTGATTTCCCGCGGCTGTCCGGGGGTTGTTATAGAAGGCTCCGGTTTTGTGGTAAAAGACGGTTTGATAGTGACCAATGCCCATGTCATCGCCGGGACGAAGCGTATCGTTGTGTATCCGCCCGGTAGGGCGGCCGTGGCCGTACGCCCGGTACTCTTTGACCCCAGGTTTGATTTGGCCGTCCTGGCTCCCGCGTATCCTCTGGGTCTGACGCCGCTCAAGCTTGATCCGGTCGACGCCGAACGCGGCCAGCCCGTCGTGGCTATGGGATATCCAAACGGAGGTCCGCTTACGTATGATCCGGCTGCCATAGAGTCCCGTTTTATTGCCGAAGGCAGGGATATATACGATAACGAGATCACAAACAGAGTGGTATACGAGTTATATGCCATTATCCGACAAGGTGATTCGGGAGGGCCTCTGCTTGGAGTAAATGGCGACGTCTTAGGGGTCGTATTTTCCCGCTCGACTACAAATAACGATATCGGCTATGCCTTGGCTTCGCCAAAAGTACTGGCCAAAGTCAATTTAGCTATCAAGCAATTGTCTGTCAATCCCAATTTGACTGTCGGCACTCAAAGCTGCATCAGCTGATCTGTAAATTCTATACAGATCAGATCTCTATTGTATCTATAAATACCAATTGGTTACGATCGCGATATTAGCCGAAAAGCGCGCGCCAAGCCGTACCGGGTCTCTATAAGATACTCTGTAAGCTATTTTTTTGCCCAGGTGCCGTGTGGTAGCAAAAAATCCGAAGCTATTTGGGAAAGAGGGTAAATGCCGTTACCTATCGAGGATTACGCAATTATCGGGGATACGACGACGGCTGCCGTTGTGGGCAGAGACGGATCGATAGACTGGCTCTGTCTACCGAGGTTCGATTCTCCCGCCGTTTTCTCCGCACTGCTTGGGAACGAGAAGCACGGGTTTTTCCGTCTGGCTCCTCAGGAAAGCCCCATACCGGGCCAAGGACAGCCCCTACTTGCTACGAGAAGGCGTTATCGGGATAATACTTTGGTGCTTGAGACGGAATTCGACGTTTCTTCCGGAACGGTGCTGATCACGGACTGTATGGTGATGGGAAGTGAATACCCTCAAATACTTAGGCTGGTCGAATGTAAATCCGGATCTGTCGCCATGCGTATGGACCTCGTGGTCCGTTTTTCTTACGGTGCCGTCACACCTTGGGTAAGGCGTGTTGACGGTCTGTTGACGGCTCTGGCCGGGCCGGACGGTATTTCGTTGTGGACTACCGTTGATACAAAAGGGGAAGGTCTCTCAACCGTCAGTGAATTCACGGTAAGGCAAGGTCAACGTATTCCCTTTGTGATGACCTGGTATCCCTCGCATAAGAGACCACCCAAACCTTGCGATGCTCACTTCGGAGTGGAGGAGACCGCCAGATGGTGGGCTGACTGGTCTTCTTTGGCCAATATTCCCCAAAATCAATACAGGGACGCGATTATGAGGTCTCTCATCACTCTAAAAGCCCTTACATATTCTCCGACAGGAGGTGTCATAGCGGCGGCTACGACCTCACTTCCGGAATCTTTGGGCGGGGAGCGCAACTGGGATTACAGATACTGCTGGCTGCGCGATGCCACTCTTACTTTGAGTTCGCTCATGATAGCCGGCTATTACGAGGAAGCGGTGGCTTGGAGGGACTGGTTACTCAGAGCCGTAGCCGGCGATCCGAAAGATATCCAAATCATGTACGGCCCGGCCGGAGAAAGGGATCTGAAAGAGTTTACCCTTGATTATTTACCTGGGTACTACGATTCGAAACCGGTGCGCATAGGTAACGGAGCCGCCGGACAGTTGCAACTCGACGTCTACGGAGAGGTGATGGGGGCTCTGTATGAATCGCGACGTGGGAAAGTGGATAATCATAAAGAAGGATGGGATTTGGAACTAGCGCTGATGGACTTTTTGGAGTCTGGGTGGAAAAATCCCGACGAGGGGATCTGGGAAGTGAGAGGCCCAAGAAGGAACTTTGTTCACTCAAAAGTCATGGCTTGGGTAGCGATGGATAGGGCCGTGAAGGATGTGGAGCAGTACAGACTGGAAGGTCCGGTGGATAAATGGCGCCAGCTACGCCATGACATTCATAAAGAAGTTTGTGAAAAGGGTTTTGACGTGGAACGGGGAACTTTTACCCAATACTATGGATCCGATTCTCTTGATGCCAGTACTCTTCTCATTCCGATAGTAGGTTTCTTACCGCCTAAGGATAAGAGAGTTATAGGAACCGTGGAAGCCATACAAAAAGAATTGAATTACGAAGGCTTTATCACCCGCTACAATACGGGCGGTTCCGTGGGGATAGACGGTCTTTCAGGCAAAGAGGGTGTATTTTTAGCGTGTTCTTTTTGGTTGGCCGACAATCTGGAATTGATAGGCCGCCATGATGAGGCCAACGATTTGTTTGACCGTCTGCTGGCTCTCCGAAACGATCTGGGTCTCTTGTCCGAAGAGTATGATCCGGCGGCTAAGCGTCTTGTGGGGAATTTTCCTCAGGCATTTTCACATGTGGCATTGGTAAATACCGCTGCCGTACTTAATAACGAAGGTTTCGTACCAGGCGTCAGCCATAGTGACAGAATAGCAGGGGTAAAAATACCCCTTGCTCATCAGCATCGCAATAGGACTGTATTTGGACATAACAGGCATCCGGTATTGCAATACTCACTGCGTCGCTATCACGTGTAGCTATCATATATACATGGCTACATCATAAATAAGTATTTGATATAAATATAATATACACTATATAAGACTTTACTTGTTGATCCCCCCAGACTATAGTGCCATATATTGGAAAATTATCCGGCTATAGGTATTAGGAGTCAGAAATGAAAGCCATAACAGTTATCCCTCTCAGCGCAGGTTCCGCCGGTTTGGACGACATAGATGAACCGGCCGAGGATACGGGGTCTGTTTTGGTTCAGACCGTGGCGGTCGGCGTATGTGGAACAGACATAGAAATTACCTCAGGTCAATACGGCTGGGCCCCGCCGGGACATCAAAAACTCGTTCTCGGACATGAGTCGATCGGAAAAGTGTTGGAAGCACCGCAAGGTTCCGGCTTTAGTATCGGTGATTTTGTGGTCGGGATCGTGAGGCGCCCTGATCCGGTGCCGTGCTATTCCTGTGCCGTCGGAGAATGGGATAATTGCCATAACGGACAATATCAAGAGCACGGAATTAAAGAACTGGACGGATTCATGCGCGAAAGGTATCGCGCCGATGCCGATGCTCTGGTCACCGTAGACCCGGGGTTGGGCGAGTTGGGTGTACTTTTGGAACCGACGACCATCGTGGCCAAAGCTTGGGAAGATGTGGATAAGATCGGTAACAGAAGTCATTGGGAACCAAAAACAGCTTTGGTAACCGGTGCCGGCCCGGTCGGTCTTTTGGCAGCCTTACTGGGTCGTCAAAAAGGCCTGGAAGTACACGTTCTTGATCAGGTTACATCCGGGATAAAGCCCGAATTGGTGGCAATGATCGGTGCTACGTATCATTCGGGCAAGATGGAAGATGCCGTAAAATCTCCGGATGTGATCATAGAGTGTACCGGGGTTCCGTCACTTGTCTTCGAAGCCACGCAGTTGATCGGCACCGGTGGAGTGGTTTGCCTGACCGGTGTCTCCTCTACCGGTCATACCACGGACATCGACGTAGGTCTTTGGAACAGAGATCTTGTACTGTCCAATAAAGCCATAGTGGGTTCGGTCAATGCCAATAGGCGTCACTATGAGGCAGCTTCGGAAGCTTTAGCTAAAGCCCCCCGGGCTTTCTTGGAAAAGATGATTACCAAAAAAGTACCTTTTACAGACTTTAGTAAAGCTCTGGATCACGGAACCGATGACGTCAAAGTCATCATAACTTTTTCCGACTGACAGTTTCATATAGAGCATATAGACAAAGATCCCCGGTGACAAACGTCACCGGGGATCTTTGTCATATCACCTTGGTAAACAGGTTTTAATATCTGTAGTGCTCAGGCTTATAGGGTCCGTTTTTGTCTATACCGAGGTATTCGGCTTGAGCATCCGTGAGTTCGGTCAGTGTTACTCCCAAAGCGTTGAGGTGTAGGCGGGCAACTTTTTCGTCAAGCAATTTTGGCAGGGTATATACGCCGACATTGTATTGCTCGGATTTTGTAAAAAGTTCCACTTGAGCCAAGACTTGGTTGGAAAAGGAGCAGGACATGACGAAGCTGGGATGCCCTGTGGCACAGCCTAGGTTGACCAAGCGGCCTTCGGCCAAGATGATAATTCCGTGTCCGTCAGGAAATGTCCAGAGATCGACTTGAGGTTTAATCTCTGTCTTGACCATTCCTTCAGCTCCGGATAAGGAAGCCATATCTATCTCGTTGTCGAAGTGACCTATATTGCAGACTATGGCCTGGTGCTTCATTTTTTTCATATGCTCAAGTCCGATGACGTCACGATTGCCGGTGGCGGTGACAAATATGTCTACTTTGTCAACAACGTCTTCAATTCTCACTACTTCCAGACCTGACATCGCGGCTTGTAGAGCATTGATGGGGTCTATTTCTGTAACCATGACTCTGGCCCCTTGTCCGGCCAGTGACTCTACACATCCCTTGCCAACATCACCGTAACCGCAGACCAGAGCGGTTTTGCCACCGATCATGACGTCTGTGGCTCTGGCTATCCCGTCTATCAGGGAATGCCTGCAGCCATAGAGGTTGTCGAATTTGGATTTGGTGACGGAGTCGTTTACGTTCATGGCCGGCCATAAGAGTTCGCCACGC
>JAJZMK010000115.1 GCA_021798275.1 Actinomycetes bacterium
AAAGATACTAAAGGTCTTCTTACTTCAAAATTCCTTCTAAGACTGATCGGAACAGCGGGATCATGGTTCTTGATTGACATAGCTTTTTACGGTAACTCTGTATCAAGTCCTTTGATCTTGAAGTTGATAGAACCAAAAGGTACTTTGCTCGATCACACTTTGATTTCACTGGCTATATTCACAGTAGCGGCTTTCCCCGGATATTGGCTGGCAGTATTTCTGCTCGATAAGATCGGACGAAAGAGAATACAGTGGCAGGGATTTCTGGTTATGGCCCTTGCTTTTGCCACCATATGGGTTATTCCGGTTGCTTCAACGGCAATCGTGCCTTTCCTGACGCTGTACGCTATCAGTTACTTCTTTGTGGAATTCGGCCCCAATATGACAACCTTTGTTTTGCCAGCCGAGATATTTCCGACAAGGGTAAGAGGAACAGCAGACGGTATCTCAGCCGGTGCCGGTAAGTTCGGAGCTTTTCTCGGAGCTCTGATAGTTCCTCATCTCCTAAATTCAATCGGTATCAGAGGCGTTATGGGTGTTATGGCTGCAGTCTCCATAGTAGGTATATTCCTGACTATCGTCTGCATTCCCGAACCTAAGCTAAAGTCCTTGGAAGATCTTGGCGAAGAAGACGAATCGGAAACAGACAAGGTTTTACTAAAAGCTCACGCTTCATAAACAAATCCAATCAGACACTATAAGCATCGCCTAAGGCAAGCTTTGGTTGGCGATGCTTATAGTGTCTGAAGCACATTTCTTGTCACGCGGTACTTTGATATGGTGAAAATGGTAATGGCTAGAACGATATAGTGTGCTAGATCAGGCAACGCATAAACAGTACCGCTTGTTTTGTCCCTATCTTTAGCTATATCGTGTTTGTATATTGTTGCTGCTTGTGTATTTTATGTATGGAGCTGTTTTGCTCTGAATCAAAAAACAGGGGAATCTAGAGAGACTTTAATTTTCTCATCAGTGCGTCCGGCCCGCCCTTGCTTTGGCGTAGTTTTACTTTTAGGTCAACTGCTATCGATCCGCTCGGTGACACTATAACGGGGTTGAGGTCTATTTCTGCCACTTCCGGTATGGCCAACGCAAGGTTAGCCACTCCCGCGATTACTTTGTGTAGAGACTTGACATCCACCGGCTCCGATCCTCTGTATCCGTATAACAGAGGTGCACTTTTGATGGAAGATATCAGCTTATCGATATCTTCTTTTCCGAGCGGGGGAATTGCAAAGGCCCTGTCTTTTAGTAGATCCGTTGCTATACCGCCGAGACCGAACATGATCGTGGGACCAAAATGCGGGTCATTATTTAATCCTACGATAGTTTCTATGCCTTGGGCAACCATCGTCTGAACGGTAACTGGTAAAATCTGATTTCCCAGACGGTCAAGCATATCACTAAAGGCATTGATCAAGCTATCCTTGTCTTTGATATCGAGGACCACGCCGCCCACGTCGCTTTTGTGGATTATGCTGTTACCTCCGGCTTTGAGGACAACGGGGTAAGTTATTTCATTTGCGGCTGCTGCAAGTTCGCTTTTTGTGGCGAAGGTCTGTTCTGCGACTATTGGAACATCAAAGTAAGACATAAGCTTATGTGCCGTCTCTAAATCTAACCAGGTTTCTTGGATGTCGTTTTTCAAGATATCAGCCACCAACTTTTTAGCCAAATGAATGTTTGACTCCCCCATATGATGAGCTCTGACTTCTTTCTTTTCTCTGAAAATAGAGTATTCCAGCAGTTTTGATAATCCGATAGCTGCCCTCTCTGGGGAAGTCAAGACAGGGAATTTAGGCATATTATCTGGATTCGCGGATATGGCGACATTGTTCTGCTCGAGGGAAGATGGCTGTCCTCCCAAAAAGCAGGCAGCTATGGGCTTGTCTGTTTCGTCTATGACTCTATTGATCACAGCAGTAGCTTGGTCTATAGATAAGGATATAAGAGAGGTTGAGACCACCAAAATAATATCCACGTTGGGATCAAGAGATAATTCTCTCAGGACATTTTCCAATACATCTGGTCCGCCGTCAGCTGTAATATCAACTGGGTTTGCGGATGCGCTTGCCGGGGGCAGAAATGAAGAGAGCTTTTCCTGGACATCTTCGGTAAGTTCCGGTACCCCCAGCCCGTATTGGGAACAGGCATCAGCCGCCAAAATTAATGGTCCTCCCGAGTTGCCGACAAGAGCGACATTCTTTCCGCTAGGAAGTTTTGCCATTGCCGCTATTTTCACGATATCAATCAACTCTTCCAGGGTTGCTGCTTCAATGACTCCCGATGATGCCAATAATGTCTGTACGGTAATTTCTTTTGTTGTAGCCGAAGCCGTATGAGAAAGGGCTCCTCTGGCTCCGGCTTTGCTTTTGCCACCTTTCAAAACGACGATCGGCTTCTTTTTCCCTACTCTTTTGGCGATACGGGAGAATTTAATAGGATTGCCAAATGATTCCAGGTATAGAGCTACTACTTTTGTTCCGGGGTCGTCTTCCCAATAGCACAGTAAATCGTTGCTGCTCACGTCGATCTTATTACCCATAGAGACAAAACCGGAAACGCCGAGACCGGCGATACGCGCTTGATCAAGGAGTACCACGCCTACGGCTCCCGATTGTGACGCAAGTGCTATAGGCCCCCTGGCGGCAGGCATCGGAGCGAAGTTGGCATCCAATCTGACATCCGGTGACGTATTGGAAACTCCCAGGCAATTGGGTCCTACGATTCTAATCCCGTGCTGGCGTGCCAGTTTGAGTATTTCGCTCTGCATATTGCTTCCCTCTTCTCCAAGTTCACCAAATCCGGAAGAGACGATGACGAGAGCTTTTACTTTGGCTTTGGCAGCGTCTTCTACCACCGCTAGAACGTTGCCTGCTTGAACAGCGATAACTGCCATATCGATCTGATCCGGTACCTGTGTCAAACTGGCAAATGCCGGAACACCGCAAACCGATCTGGCGTGAGGATTGACAGGGTAGACCGTGCCCGTAAAGTCCTGCGACAGAAGTTTTCTGACAATCTCGTGGCCGACGCCCCCCGGTTTTCTGCCGGCTCCGACAACGGCCACAGACTGAGGGCTCAGTATGTAAGCCATAGATGCCGCCTCGGCTAATCTCTCTCGCTCATCCCTTTTATCCAAAAATTCATTGGTAATTTCCAGGTCTAAAGTAATTTTTGCTCCGCTGTCAATTTCTTTTATGGTATAAGTGAGCCCGGACTCTATCAGAACGCTACCGATGGGACTGCTTACGGAGTCGATATGAGCGACAAAGTATCTTACTCCGTACTCTTTGGCGTAGCCAACCAGATTCTCAAGCAATAATGTGGCAACCCCTTTGCGTTGGTAGCCATCCACTACGGCAAAGGCAATCTCTGCCACGTTATCTTGTGTAATGGCAAACTTGGCTATCGCGAGTGGTCGGTCATTACTTAAAGCCATAAAAGCCATAAGCTGGGTGTAGTCGATATTTATTTTATCATCGGCACCTTTAGAAATAAATGTCTCGCTGTCGAAATGAGCTGAATAGATGTCGGGCGATGAAAATTGATCTGCCAAGATTCTTAATAAAGCGAGGTCTTCTTTTTTGACGGGTCTTATATAGATCGGTTCTCCGTCGTTTAGCAATCCATAAACTTCCCATCTGGAGGGATAACTTTCTTCTTCGTACGGATTGATATCGTTACCTGATACGTTCGCCACGGTTAACATATTCTTTCTCCTAGCTCCTCATTGAACGAGGAATAGACAACCGTTATAGATAGTCTTGCATCTTTTGATATCATCTAAGTAGGGCCAAATGTCACAAGCAGACAGGTAATTTATACCATCTGTAAAGTAACAAAGAAAAGTAGCTATATTTATAAGAGATTATATAGTTATTTCATGCAAAAAAATAACTAATTTTTTTAAAATGATAAGGTATATATGGGATATAGATCAGCGCTTGGATGGCTACGTGAGGTTTTCTAATAGCGGTGTTTGGATATCAAAAGAGTGACTAGTAGCCCAATCTCTCGATAACGTCCAGACGTTTTTGCCAGTTCTTTTCGACTTTTACTATCAGGTCCAAGTAGGTTCCCGGTGGCAGTTGTCTGCGGACGTTAATCCCTATTTGTTTTAAGAGATGCCCATTTTTAGAGATGACCATTGCTTTTTGGGACTCTCGCTCGACAAGTATTTCACATCTGATATAAGGCCACCGTAATTCCGTTATTCTGCAAGCAATTGAATGGGGTAATTCTTCTTTGACAAACCTCAGTAGCTGCTCCCTCACTAATTCAGCGAGAAAGATAACTTCGTCGAGATCGCTTGTAGTCCCAGTAGGGAAGTACTGCGGTCCGAGAGGGAGCCGATCCATAATATAATCGATAAAATGTTTAATGCCGGCACCGGTTTGTGCGGAAACGGCAAAGTATTCAGCGTGCTCCATCCCTAAGTGATCATGAGCAAATTGCAGCTTAGACATTACAACTCGTTCTGGGACAAGATCAATTTTATTTAGACAAACAATCAGATTGTTTTGTTTAGCGAAAGAGTGAGAGATAAATTGGTCGCCTTTACCGATTTCCTTACTGGCATCCAACACCAACACCGTTATATCAACATCCGTTGTGGCTTCGTATGCGGATGCATTTAGTCTTACCCCGAGAGCGGAACGTGGCTTGTGTATACCCGGAGTATCTACGAAAATAGCCTGTTTACCTTCTCTGTCTAGGACGGCTCGGATGGGAGATCTGGTGGTATTGGGAGTTTTTGAAGTTATGGATATTTTCTCACCCATTATTTTATTGATAATGGATGACTTTCCCACATTTGGTCTGCCGATTAGAGTTATAAAGCCTGATCGGAACTCATTACCTATGTTTTCGGTTTCCTGTATCTCCGGCGAATAGGTAGGTCTACCTCTGGCGGTATCTTCTTTGTCTATATGTGACATATTGGTTTTCTCTGTTCCTTGTAAGTGTAAGAAGATCTAAAATTGGCAAGCTTAGTTATCAATTTTTTCAGATTTGGCGTCGCTTGTCTGCTGGACCGTTTTTATGAAAGTGGTTTTCTCTCCGTCGGTTTCTGATGTATATCCCTTATAAGTAACGCCGGCAGCTTCACTGAGTACATAGTTATCTATACCACCCGCCGTTTTGTATATATTCAGGCGGTTAGCGTGAGTAGACAATTCATCCTCTTTAATCTCTTGCCAATTCTCGTTTTCTTCAAGAGAATTTCCTGATTTGGTAATACGTATTTTACCGATTCTGCGCCCTTGTATTTTTTCAGCTATCAGTGTATATGGGCCTATAGTTATAGTCTCGCCTTCTTGAGGGATATGGCCTTTTAGGTGTAGAAAAAGACCGGCTATGGTATCGGAATCTGTGTTGGGAAGAGATGTTTGAAGAAGATCGTTGACCTCATCGACCGACATGCGCCCGGAAAGCCTGAATGTAGTATTGCCGAGAGGCTCTATACCTGGTTCGTCGACGTCAAATTCGTCGGCTATCTCGCCAACCAATTCCTCTATCAGGTCTTCCAATGTGACGATGCCTGCCGTTCCCCCGTATTCGTCTACGACTACAACCAAGTGCGTTTGAAGCTTTTGCATTTCTCTCAGTAAAGGAGCTACCTTTTTTGTTTCCGGCACGTATCTGGCCGGTCTGGCCACGTCACCTATCACCAAAGTTTCCTGTCCCTCGCGTATGACCTTGATCAGGTCTTTCGTGTAGGCGATTCCAATGATGTTGTCGATCGTGGTATCGAAAACAGGTATACGACTGAGACCTGCAGTCATGGCGATTTCCAAGACCTCGCTTGCCTGCCTATTTTTTTCAACGGCGACTATATCAGGTCTAGGAACCATAACCTCTCTGACAATTGTATCTCCAAACTCGATAATGGATGAAATGAGCTCGCGCTCCTGTTCTTCGATAACATCTTCTTCCACGGCAACATCAGCCAAAGCCAGAAGTTCCGATTCCGTTACGTCGGGATCTTGGGTAAATTCACCGTTTTCCTTGGTCAGTAAATTGGCTAGCCCAATAAGAGCAGCGGAAATAGCCTTGACGGGAAGAAAATTGATGATGGCTGTTATGATGGGTGCGCTGAAAAGAGCCGCTCTGTCTGGGTGTCTGACTGCCCAGTGTTTTGGTATGGCTTCAGCCAGAATAAAAATGAAGATAATTTCTATGAATGTCGCTACCGCCACTCCCAAGGCACCAAAAATATTTTCAGCGATAATACCAAGTAATGTAGCGGAGACCAGCTGACAGATCAGTACCAGAAGCAAGATAGGGGAGAGGAACCGTTCAGGGTTATCTGTCAATCGATAGAGAGATTTGGCTCCCCGCTTTTTTGATTCTTGGAGCGATCTGGCTCTAGCTTTTGATGTTCTGACCAAACTGGTTTCAGCTAACGCCAATATCCCCGAGAAGCTAAGCAGTATCAAGACCGCTGCTAATATGACCCCATCGGTTATGTTAAACGTAGCGGCTAGAATCATAATTAACTGTCCGTACTCCGATTATGTGATGTCCATTGCTCATTGTCTTTGAATTTATTTCTTGTTCTGTCTTGCTATAATATCTAAGCGGGCACTGTACTCACTCCCGTTACGTTCTATAGTATTTTGCCAGAATTTCCTGTTCTTTGGCTTCCATAATTACCGCTTCACTTTCATTTTCGTGATCCATACCAAGAATGTGAAGAGCGCCGTGTACTACAAGAAGAGCCAATTCATCTTGTGTACTCCCGTCGTGTATTTCAGAGCGGTGTCCGGGGGCATTAGCTGCGGCCACTTGTGGACAGATAACTATATCGCCGAGCAAGAGCGGCATTTCCTGACTGAGCTGTCCCGGTGTAGGTCCTTTGCTACTGCCGTCAGGGTTTCTGCCGACGAAAACATCATTGTCTTCTATGGGGAAAGACAGTACATCTGTTGGACCATGATGTTTTAGGAATCTTTCGTTGAGGCTTGCTATCGTTGTCTCGTCGACAAAGATCAAAGATATTTCCGCTGCTCCCTTAATGCCTTGGTGATTCAAAGCATTTTTTAATAACTCAGCCCAGGTACCTTCATCTAAGCTCTCCTCGCTCTGTTCGTTGGCAACGAAAACTTCAATATGATTTTGACCTGATTTGGTTGCGGTCATTGTAAACCTCTGTATTCGCGGGAACTTCCAAGTGGCTTCGTTGCAATCTGATCAGCGTATATGGCGATCATGATTGAATCAGAATGAGCTTCATTGGTAATGTAGATACTCATTGTCTTTTGAGTTGATTATCCGCATACGTGAATTGTTCATATGCGCTTACTATATCTCTGACTATCTGTGCTCTTACAACGTCTTTGTTGTTCATTTTTACAAATGTAATACCGTTTACACCTTGGAGAATGTCTTCCAATCCTAAGAGGCCGGAGCGGTTATTGACAACGTCTATTTGTGTAACATCACCGGTGACGACGGCTTTACTGTTGAATCCTATTCTGGTCAGAAACATTTTCATTTGTTCCGGAGTCGTGTTTTGGGCCTCATCTAGAATAATAAAACTTGAATTTAGAGTCCTTCCTCGCATAAAAGCTAAAGGGGCGACTTCTACTATACCTCTGTCAATTAATTTTTGGGCTCCATCCGGATCCAACATCTCATAAAGGGCATCGTAGAGCGGCCTCAGGTAAGGATCCACTTTGGCCATCAAGTCTCCGGGTAAAAAACCAAGCCGTTCACCTGCCTCCACTGCCGGTCTGGTCAGGACGATTCTGGTGACCTGTTTGTCTTGTAGGGCCTTGATAGCCAAAGCTACAGCCAAGTATGATTTTCCTGTTCCGGCGGGACCGATGCCAAACGTAACCGTGTTTGATTTTATGGCATCCACGTAATTCTTTTGTCCTTGAGTTTTGGGTCGAACAGAACGGCCCTGAGGAGTTCGTAAGATTTCGGTATCCAAAACCACAGACGGTCTGATATTTTCCAAGACCATTTCAATGGCTTGCTTGACATTTGTCTTGTCAAGCTTTTGACCGTGCTCGGCTATCAACAGCAATTCGTTAAATACTTTGGTAGCCAGATCTTTTTCTTTGCCATCGATGGTGATGCGGTTACCTCGTACATGAATCGAAGTTTCCTTAAAAGAATCCTCGATGAGGCGTAATAATTCGTCGCGATCACCGAGTAAATCAGCCATAAGGTGATTTGTCGGGATATCTATTTTTATTTGGGTATCAGACACAATGACATTTTAATTCTAGCAGATTATTTTATCTATGTATGTCGTTAGCGCCTATTTGTCTCATGCCGCAGAAGATGGTTATTCGTCTAGGTGAAAAGCTAGAAGTAGTTTTGGAGAATGCGGCCGATAAAAAAGTGCAGCAAAGTTAAATCCCCATTTGGTACGGGCTTTACCAGATTGAGTCTCGTTATATGAACTGGGGCATACGATAAGTATGAGTTGATTTTTAGACCCGCCAGCCCACTCTGGAGCGATTGGCTCATTTTTGATAAGTAGAAATCATTTTTCTGTCTCAGTTTCCCGTTCTCCGCTCTTTTGACAAGGGTAAAGGTTGCATTGATTTCAACGGGAGGAAATTTGGCTATTAACGTGTCTACGTTCGATAAAAACAGTGACAATATTTTTATCTGGGCATTGTTGAAAGATTGCTCAAGACGCGTTGAAATAGTTTCTAAATCGGTAGAGGTTCTTATATCAATGGAACCGTTCAATCCGGTCGTAGCGGTTATGGATATGGTGTTCCCGTGTGTAGGTGGTAAAGTGGCTTTGATAAGCGAGCTTGTTAATAATTGAATTAAATTGATACCAGGGGAAGTAACTTTTATGATCTTTTGTCCCTGTACGTACCTTTTTGAGGCGGGGGATCGCAATTCTATTCCCAGCTTTGTTGGGATCATGTCGACGATGCTCGTCAATTGACCGACAGACAACACATACCATTGACTTTTTGACATTGGGAGTAGGTAGAGTAGTTCTGGACTGATCGGAACAGAGCCGTCAGTTGCCAGGAGTTTTATATTTTTTGTGTTGATATTGAAGAGAAGATAGCCTTGACGCAAGTAGA
Source organism: Actinomycetes bacterium (assembly GCA_021798275.1). Taxonomy (GTDB): domain Bacteria; phylum Actinomycetota; class Acidimicrobiia; order Acidimicrobiales; family Bog-793; genus JAJZMK01. The sequence goes on from JAJZMK010000115.1 coordinate 9,066, forward strand.
GTATGCGGAATAAATCTCTACCTTTGTAATATAAGCTGTATCTGTAGCTCCAATTTGAAGCAGATGTCATAGTAGCTGGATATGTCTTATGGCTGGATATGACGCCAAACTGGCGGTTTCTCGCCACCTTTGAATTTGGGTTCGTTCTATTTTCTGAGATCGTCAGACTTAAGCTGTTCAATAATTCGGTATAAGCACCAAGCTTGGAGCCGTTAAAATTTACAGATAGCGATATGTATCCGCTACTTGATAAATTAGCTAAAGAGTTATTTAAATAATCAAAGTCTATAAAATCTGACAGGTGGCTATTTTGTCGGTTAAATGAAGAGCAACTGCTCAAACAAGTCGAGAATACAGACAGCACCATGAATAGGGAAAAGAGTTGGATAATTTTTCGCATTTTGTGTTATCGATAACCGTTACGGCCGACTTGAGAGTGAATACTAGTACATTTGACGAACCTATGTTGTATAGTCAGCGAGATATATATCTGCAAGATTTGCCTATATCAAGAGAAATCGGTTTTTATTTTTACGGAAGTAATTACTTAATGCTTTTATATGTGACAAAGTCATTGGTGAAAGCTTGGTCCGATTAGAGGAGGCAGGTATATACAGAAAAGCCACCTTTATTGTAGCTAATATTCCAATTATGTTGCAACAGATCCTTAGATGATAATAAAATTAATGCAACAAAAGGAATTTTAAGGTATATGGGTAAGAGTGTCACTCTTACCCATATACCTTAAATGGAATAACCCAATATTAGGCTTTGGATGTAGCTTTTGTCAATGACTGACTTAGTGCTCCCAGTAGAGACTGTGGCAGGGAGACAGCAGAGGTTGGCAAAGCGATAGGCGTATTAGGATACGTTATATTCTCTGTTAGGCCTAACATGATATATTGACTTTGCTTCTTCGGGTTGACAACTTTCAGATTTTCGTTAAAACTTGTCAATGTATTGGCAGAAGTTATTTGCATCGTAGTCGTGAAAGCATCACTTCTTAATTCAGCTGCCGGTATTTTTTTGAGAGCTGTCTTCAATTTGGCAATTTGGGGCTGGCTAAGTTGTTTGATACTTGGATTCAGCTGTACCAAGTCTTTCATTCCTGAGGTCAGAAACCACGGCAAAAATTGCTGTAGGTTCGATGAAAAGCGAATTTCCTCTCCACCTTGATTGGATGTAATAGTGGTAGAGCCACCTTTTGTTAGGTAAGAAGTAAGAAGGTTGATAAGCACGGGTCTTATCGCCGCAATGTTTAAGTGCGAATTTGCTTGAGCTGTCGATGAATTAGCTCGCGTTTCAAGTCGAACGAATAGTGTCTCAATCTGGCTTACGATGGAGCCGGGTATTTTATACCATGTAGGCTGAATGAGGGTGCCGATGAGCGGAAAATCTTTTTTTGTTTGAGGTGGATACGGAAGCGGCAGTTGGCCGATCGCTGCAATGTTGACTTTCAGATAGGCACTCGTGGGGGCACTGTGCTTGAATGTGAGGATAATAGTTGCGAGCTGAGTGGAAGAGTAATTTACGGAAAACATTTCGGTGCCGCTTGTGAGCGAGTTGGAGCCGGAAGACTTACTGGCTGCAATGTTTATATTAAATTTGGAGATATCTGGCAGTATCGCCTTTAAAGTTTTAGCTCCCGATGATGAACTTCCCTGGAAAAGACCGCTTCCCGCTATGCTCATCGAAGTATCGAGGTCGATGTTTTGAGCTTTGATGCCTTGATTGTAGGCATTGGTAATCAGAGCCATGGCGTTTGCCGGTTTTGTGGTAGCGGCGGAATTCGATCCCGAAGCCCCTGAGCTTCCCGAGGAACAGGCTGCCGCTACAGTCACTATAAAAGCCAAAGCTATCGCAACAGACGTGCGGCTAATCCATATATTTTTGTAATGTTTAGTCATATAAGCATTATGTCACAGAGGAGACACAGAATAAAGCCCATTTCTCTATTATTAGGTAATTATTATGATGAGAAATTTTATATATGATTTGGAACGTAATAATAGAACAGATGCAATAATGGAGTATATATATATATTTATTGCAATCTGCATTTATGCGGTGTTCTATTTTGAGCGGGAAAACCAATCTCGTATCCTATAGCGTTGTGCTGATAGGCAGCGTAGGATCGATACATAGCTATTTTCGAGACTGTTATCCCATGAGACCAAGGCGTTTGCCGCCTATCAAATGCATATGGAGGTGCCCAACGCTGTTGGCGGCGTCATCACCCACGTTCATCACGAGCCTGAAACCTGTTTCCGAGACACTCTCTCTTTTGGCTATCGACTGTGCCAATTCAAACATTTTCGCAATAACCGCACAGTCTTCAGGTCGTATAGCCATGGCATTTTCCAAATGGGATTTCGGTATGATAAGTATATGCACCGGGGCTATGGGGTTGATATCTCGAAAGGCCAAAGCCATTTCGTTTTCTCCGCTGATCGTAGCAGGGATAGATCCTGAGACGATGTGGCAAAATATACAACCGTCTTCGACAGAAGTCATCTTATATAGAATCAGTTGCTGACTAAGCGGGAATGCTCCGGGTAAAGGTGTTCAAGTGTGCCCGGGGGAATCTTGGCTGCTTCGACAAAATTTTCGATATCGGAAGCTTTTAGACGTATTACCCGACCAAATTTATAGGCGACAAGTTCTCCTTCGTCTATAAAACGATACAAAGTTCTCAAATTGACGCCCAGATAGTCTGAGGCTTCTTTGGTGCTCATCCACTGCATTGGAACCTCCATGTAAATATACTCTTATCACTCAGAGTAGCATAATAATTACTCTTCGTGTCATTTTAATTTATAAGTTATCCTTTTAGTGCACACCAGCCTATCACTCGGCTGTGTTATCTGAGATTACTAGAGTGCATTTAATGTGTTTTCATAGCAAAAACCGCTAATAGTCCGCGCTATAGAGCGACATATCGGCCTAGTCTGGGTCTGTCGGATAATATATGGTAAAGGTAGGACAAAGATAACTTTAAATGGGAATTCTTAGTCGGTGGGCTACTTCGTTGGCAAGTAGCCGTCCTCGCTGGGTCAGTACATATCGGCCGGAGACAAGGGTGACTAAGTCGGCTAACTCATCGGTAAAGTCAAGAGCGCTCTGTGGAACTCCGTCGCTTGTCCTCAATTTAAGAAACAGCAATTCCAATTTGCGATCGTTATCGTTTAAGGTTTCTTCCCCGGCTCGCGGTAAGATGCCGCTTTCTGTCATTTCTAAATATTTCATGATGGAGGAGGTGTTCCAGTAACGGCTATATCCGTCATAACCGTGAGCGCCGCAGCCTATAGCTAAGTACGGCTTTCCCGTCCAGTAGACTTTATTATGACGGCACTGGTGATCTGGTTTAGCCCAATTGGAGATTTCATACCAAGAAAATCCTTTTTTAGAGAGAAAATTATCAATCGTTTCATAATATGTAGCCTGGCGATCTTCGTCAGGGTGGCGGGATGGATCACCGGCAAGCGGAGTTCCCTTCTCGACTGTCAAGGCGTAGGCGCTTATATGAGGCAATTCCGGGTCAAGCTCAAAAATCGTATTTAATGTGTAAAGCAGGTCGTTATTTTTCTCGGCATTGGAGCCGTAAATGATGTCTACGCTATGACTCGGGAAGCGATATTGCCTGATAAGAGACAGACTTTTTTGTACGCTACCTTGATGATTGGTTCTGCCCAGGTCGCGTAATACGCTAGGT
>JAJZMK010000106.1:0-11278 GCA_021798275.1 Actinomycetes bacterium
AGCACTCAGTGGATGAATCAGTTCAGGTTTCTTCACAAAATTTACCCTATACTGGCCTCCTTTGGGTAAAGATGGTCTATCAGCTGCAGCTGCCCAATGGTCAGCATTTCTCACCTCTGAAGACATACTCTCTGGTAGTTGCAATATATCTTTGAGGGTAGCGACCGTTCCTGCTTCATGTCCCTCACGGATACGAAGCAGTATTAGTGCCTTCTCAGCCGGATCATGCACGTAAGCTTCAAGTTTCTTTTTCCACATATTTTCATTCGTCACGATTTCCTCATTTGCCATTATTTTCCAAGTCGCCTTCCGTGAATGGATTGAATCTTTTCCATTTGTTATCGATAGAGTCGATTTCTTCAACCCAGCTATTTATGATTGTCTTATAGTCGTTAGTTAGATTGTTCTTACCATTATGGTAATATGGCATACAGTATGCCATCGCCTGGAATGCATTCTCACCCTTTTTGATCTTGAAGTGAATCTGCGTAGTACCTCTATTACCACCGGAAATCTTTCCCTTTACGTTCAGAGATTTACGGAGAGCTGCAAGCTCATTAAAAATTTGATAGAGAGATGGGTATGAGCATTGCCAGATCATAATACCCTTATCGTCTTTTCCAAATGCACAAGGCCATTTTTTCTTTAGGCAATCTTCCAATCCAAGGCTCAGGTTTTTTAAAATAGGTCTTGACAAGTTGTCTGCACCATCGAGCTTTACTGACAACGACCCCCACCCATTGTTCGAGCGACCTCCAATGGATCCGAATCGGTCAAGCATCCACAAAGACTTCTTGACATCATCACTGTATTTCTTAGGCATAACAAGGCGCAATCGCCAGAAATGCTCATCCACAAAATCTCCATTACCTCTAGTATTGCTCCAACTAAAAAGGCATTGCGCTTTCGCTAACTTGTTAGCACTATTAGTAATGCCAAAGGCCAAGTCAACGAGACCTTCCAGGTTTTTGTTACCAAATGATTTCTCTAATTTTTTAAATGCATCCTCTAATGAAAGATCCTTAGGATAGTTCAGACTTCGCAGCAAGACCTTACTTCGCTCCGGAATATCTCTGGGACCACCAAACAGTTTCTGTTCCTCTGTATAAATATTACAAATATCAACATTATTGCCCTGAGCAGCTTTTAATATCCTGTACCACCGTCTGAGCTCAGCTTTGAACTCGGTAGGACGTGCCTTAACGACTTTGTTGGCACCATGTGTAAATGTTGGACCATGTGTAAATGTTAGACCATGTGTAAATGTTGGAGAGTCGAACGACACTACAAGGTTGAGAGTCTCTGTATCGCTTGTAAAAAATACCATGATTCTATATGTATCACAGTTGTATCGTAATTGTATGAATTTCTCGATTGACAACGTTGCCAATAGGCTCACAGACGCTATCTAATTCTAGATGATTTCGATATACTGAGGTTTTATCTCAATGCAATATCTATATGAGGATTTTCCCTTGGATTCAATTGTGTATCTATGCGACTCTGTACCAAGATTACGTTTTAACAAATGGCGTATTCTACTGAGGTGACTGACTAGATATGGGGCATCTACCCCCTCTTCCAATACCTTGACGGTTCGCTTAGGAAGTCCGTAAGGATATGGCTTATCAGGACACATCAATTCACATTCTTTTAATATCTTCTGACCCCATGTTTTATCATAACGCACCCTAGGACCCGATAAAGATTCCTCCCCCTTGCATCTGCTATGAACAAAGACAAGATAAATAGCAAAATCGATTGGCTGCAGCTTTATCTCGGTATCACCCACCTGAAGCTTACGACCAGCCACATCAATAACTAGACGGTGATCATAGGATTTGTTCAAACTTTCTATCGACTCCTCGAAACCAAGAGACTGCGATATTGCTTTATGATCTAGATACCTAAGACGAACAAAAGGAATATTGACTAAATTAATAATGGCATCGGAAGTATCACGAACAAGCCCTTTTTGATCTCTGGTTACTTGAGTATCTCTAGTGGGAAAGTAAAACTCCGGATTAGATTCAAATGGTGGAGAAACAAGTACATGGTATAGTCGATCCCTATCGCGTCCCAAGACCGAAAGAGCATAGCCAAGATAAAAACTCATCGTTTTACGACCGCCAGCTATCGAAGCATAGAGAATCGAATTGTCATCATCGGTAATCTCGCGAACCGTTTCCAATATCGTGTCCGCAAATGCCGCACTGGATTCGATACTGTCAATATCGTCAAGTTCTATGCCGGCATGGTTTGTCACAGTCACAAAATCAACAGTAGGTAGAGATGAACTTGAGTACTCACGGTAAAGCCTTTCCAGCCATGATATCCTGGCGTTAGCCGTACCCAATAACTTCTCTTTGGCATTTTTGGCACCTGTGGTAGTTGAAATAATAACTATCTCAGATGGAATAAAAGGAGAGTTAACGCTCATCATCAATGCATAAGCCGTCTCCGTCACAACTTGTGGTGAAAGGCCAACTGTCGCAAGCAATATTTTTCTACTATAAAGCGACGCTTCATCTACCTGTCTGTCTACTTTTGAATTATCTACAATCATATTATACGGAACTCCAATGTTCTAACATACTTACTATCAGTTTATATGGTATTTCAGGGAAGAACATATCCGAGATGAAGGCACCGGATGGATCATTCGCACCTCGTCTACTGTTTGGGAAAATATCTGTCCCACATCTATGCCAGTTGCTATAACCACACATTCTCAGATTTTCTACGATTTCTTTTCCGCCTTATTATTATGAATACTGCAATGGTAAGAATACAATATATCAGCTTTAGATGTCTCGCCAATGAATTAAGAATCAATGGCGAAATGTACGTTATTTGCTTTGCACATATATGATGATTACCAAAAGCTCTGGATGACTGTATTAGAATAAAAAAATAGTTTACCTAATTGTAATCTAGACTAAAGTTTTAGCCTTAATATTTAATTAAAATATGATTTCAGTTTTCCACCGCTTTATATATAATATTCACGGTACAAAAGTAAGATTATATAAGCCGGCATAGGTACCGATCAATCAGATTTGTCAATACAACGCATAAAAAGTCTGGCTATGGATCTTTGTGATCTCGTAGAAAATATACATGGCGTTATAGAATAGCAAAATTCATTGACTCCTCATTCTTCGTCAAGGACATGTCGATCGAGGAAGCATCTACTGACTGGGAATAGAAGATAAGGTCTCACATCAAGCAAGTAGACCAAGTCCTTATTCTCTGCGGGAAATACATACACATAGCAACCGGCGTGAATAAAGAAATCAACATTGCACGAAATGAAGGGACTTTCGCCTCTAGGCTAGCGCTGCCGATCAGCTCTAGACTTACTGTAAGCGGTTGGAGGTGTCACGCATGATGTATGGATGGGGTAACCAAGGATGGGGAGTCGGCATGTGGATCGTCATGGTGGTCGCCATGGTGATTTTCTGGGCGATCGTCGTGTTTGGCGTCGTAGCACTCGTGCGCTACCTCGGCCATAGCCATGACACGCCGTCCGGATCTACATCTAGCCCGACGTCGGACCATGAGGCCATCCTCAGAGAGCGACTCGCCCGAGGAGAGATCGACGAGGAGCAGTTCAAGAAGACGCTTGCCACGCTCCGGGAACGGTGATGGCTCAACGCCTTCGCTCTCACGGACTTCTGATCGTCGCCGTGCTGCTTGCCGTAGTATCGACCGCCACCATCTGGGGCTTGTTGCGACAAACCACGAAAGTACGACGGCAGCACCGTCACTCACGTCATGTGAACAGTCACATTCGGCGAGTCAGGTCGTCCAGGTCGGCCTCTACGACGCTGGCGGCGGCATGATGCGCCAAGCGCCAATGATGCTCCGCCTCATACCGAGTCCGTCAAGCATCTCCGCAGTTCAGGTGACGTTCATAGTCACGAACTACGGAGCGCTCAACCACGAGTTCCTCATTCTTCCCATGCCAGCCGATGGGGTCGGCACCCGACCCGTCGGGTCGGACAGTAAGATCAACGAGTCGCAAAGCCTTGGCGAAGCATCCACCTCCTGTGGAACTGGTCTGGGCAACGGCATCTCGACCGGCTCAAGGAGTTGGGTCACGCTCACTCTCTGTCCTGGCAACTACGAACTCCTGTGCGACGCGCCCTGGCACTACGCCGACGGGATGTACGCCCCCTTCACCGTCTCCTAGTTCACATCCCCAACTCGGCGGATACCCCCGGTTGATACCCCTATGGGGTATACTCTCTAGAGAAGGAGGGCTACCCCATGACGATGCCCTGTTGTATCGATGAGAAAGCTGCGCTCCTTAAAGCGGCTTTGACGGATCGAAAGTCAGGTCCGTGGTCTTCAACGGAAGGTCGAAGAGGACACATACTGCAGCAACATCCTTGACCAGATCTCGGCGACAACCCGTGCACTTCAAGCCGTCGCCCTCGAACTACTCGACGACCACCTGACCCACTGCGTCGTCAATGCTGTCGCTACCTGTGGCCAGGAAGCTGACGACAAGATTGCAGCGGTCTGCTACCGGTGAGGAGAAACGATGACCGTATAGCATTCGTAGACGATCTATACGACTTCAGAGAGGGGTATACCCAGAAAAGACGTGGCGGACGGATCAGGCAACCTCCCCAAGGATCATTACGCCTTGGACGAGGGGACAATCAGGCGGAGCCGTACTCGTCGAAGAACGAGGAGTTGAGTGCAACCTCAAGCTCGACGCTCTCTCGGACGTCCACGCCCAGCCGATAGTCACGGAGGAGGTCGCAGAGCCGATCCCCATCAATCAACTCAACAGGGGGCGCTCCGTCCCGACTGGCCTCGTTCTGAGCATCCTTGGTAAAGGAACCCGTCGTAATGAGAAGGCCCTTCTCTCCACGGCCTGCCATGGCGCCTCGAAAGTCTCGGACGGCTCCTGCCGTCACGGTTCCTTTGTATCGCTTGCACTGAAAGTAGACAGGAAACGAGACAAGGGACAGTCGGTACACACCGACGCCGTCGATACCTCCGTCCCCGCTCTTGCCGAGGACAGTGACGTTAACGAATCCTGCCTCACGAAGCAGTCGCTGAGTGAGTCGTTCGAAGCCGTCCGGCGGGATGAGGAGGAGCCGGGCGATGAGTTGATCCTTCCAGGTGTCCAGTTCCTCATCGCCAGCTTCCGCGGCTGCGCCGCTCGAAACCTGCTTCTGCTTCGTTCGACGCTGGACTTCGTCTCGATACGTCTTCACATCGGTCCTCATCTGGTCCGGCGTGATCGTTTTGCCCTTGTCGGTTACGGTCCAGACACCACGAGCACTGTTCTCGATAGCGCCGATCCCCTTCAGGTGGGTTCTCGCCCAGTGGAGGCGGTACTCGATCTCGGACATGCGACCATCCTTGGTCGACACAGCCTGCTGATCTTCGGAAAAGTGCTCGTCTTCGACGACCCGCTCGTACATCTCCTTGACCGTGGCGGACCCGCCCAACTCCTTGAGAGCGGTCAACACTGGCCACATCAGCTCGTGATACTGTGGGACGGTCGTGGCTGTCATGAGCCGATTATAGCATAGCACGCCGCAAACGGGTACAGGAGGAGGCGGCGTAAGCCGCCTCCTCCTGTACTGCTGACTCGAGGTTACCCGATGATTTGACACTCGGGGAGGCCTCCCCCACTCAGCGATGTTCTCCAGGAGTCATCCACAGCGTACAGCTTGATGGATGGCAGCGGAGAGGATGGCGTGGACGTTCCGGATGGCCTTGGGGGACTTCCCGGCGTCCTTGAGAGCGCCGATGTGGTTCGGGTGAGCTGATGGAGCTTGACCTTCCCCAACCAGGGACGGATGGTTCCGTTTACCTTGGAGCTTTAGTTCCGGACCGTTGTCGGCGAGAGGTCTAGGCGTTCGCACTTCTCAAGCCAGCGGTCGAGGAGCCGTCCGTGACGCCGATGCCGTCAGTGCGTCCCTAGGCGTGCTGGTCCACGAGGTCCCAGAGTGCAGCGTCGGCAGCCAGGGCGCCGCCGTGGAAGGTCCGGGAGTGCTGCTTCAGCTTGCCGGTGGCAGGGTCATTTCCAAGAGAGACCCTCAGCTCCCACACGCTGTCTCGTATCTGACGCTTCGATCCACGCATGATCCCATGGTAGCGAGAGGGTGTGACGGATTCATGGGATGGTCCATAGAACGCGACCCCGGGCAGCAGAAGAGTCGATCACTAGAGACCGGCTCTGAACTACACTTCCCTTAGTGGCGGGGGCTGGATTTGAACCAGCGACCTTCGGGTTATGAGCCCGACGAGCTACCGAACTGCTCCACCCCGCGTCGTATGAAAAATATTATATCACTACAAAAAGGTGATCTTTGAGAAAGTGACAACTCCCCATAAAACCTACAAAAAATATCGCTGAGAATTTTTACTACTTCACATAACAGTAAATTAACACAATAACTACCATTCAAACAAGCAGAATTACTTGATAAGTCGAGACTTTAATTACAACCAAATCTGCTTTGAGTTACTCAAGTATCGTGACGATAGTGAATTATTGCCATACTATGGAGATATCTGAGTATAGATTAAACCCTTAGAGCCATTTCCTACCAAAAATACTACGTCTGCGCTTTGGCCTATGAAGCCAAAAGGGCTAAATCTTCGTCGGTAACTCTTATCTTGTTGATATCTATTTTTACGCCCGGTCCCATGGTGGATGAAAGTGTGATGGAACGGATATACCTACCTTTTGAAGCAGCCGGCTTTGCCCTTACCAATTCGTCCAGCAACGCGGCAACATTTTCGATAAGTTCCAAATTGGTAAAAGATGCTTTGCCAACCGGAGCATGTATGTTACCGACTCTGTCCGTACGGTACTCGATCCTTCCGGCTTTGTATTCGGCAACGGTCTTACCTATGTCGTTAGTAACGGTACCGGTTTTGGGGTTCGGCATCAGACCGCGCGGTCCCAAAACCCTACCCAGTCTTCCGACTTGAACCATCAGATCGGGAGTTGATATTGCGATATCGAAATCTAAAAAGCTCTCTTTTTCAATTCTCGTTACCAAATCGTCTGCACCAACGACGTCAGCCCCGGCGTTACGGGCTTCCGTAGCCAGGTCTCCCGCCGCGAACACGGCTACCCTTACCGATTTGCCGGTTCCGTGCGGAAGCGAAATCGATCCTCTGACTATTTGGTCCGCTCGCCTTGGATCTACACCCAGCCTTACGGCAAGCTCAATTGTCTCGTTGAATTTGGCCGTAGCGGTACTTTTTACGTTCGCCACAGCTTCGGGAATTGAATAAAAGTGACCTGTCTCCAATAACTTGGAAGCCTCACTGTAACGCTTGCCTAGCTTTGCCATGTTCTCCTCAGCAATACTGTTTCATTTACAATCCGGCACATGTAATAAAAACCTGATTACGCTATGCCTACTCAATATTATTAAACAACTTATTCTATTTATTTTCTAAATATCTAAGTTATCCTCTGTATATAAGTTAGCAAACTTATATACATCAAAACCAAAAGTTGACCAAATTGGATCTGCCAACTTTTTGCTTTGAGATTTCTAAATCACTTGCCATAAACAGCGATACACGGGCAACTTTTGATCTAACCCGTTATCCCTACGTTTATTTATCCCTCTACGCTTATTCCCATTGATCTTGCCGTCCCAGCCACCTGGAGCTTAGCCGCTTCCAGATCGTTGGCGTTCAAGTCCGGCATTTTAGCCTGTGCAATTTGGGCAAGCTGAGCGTCGGTTATTTTCCCGCCGCTTTCCCTACCGGGCAATTTAGCCCCTTTGGCCACACCGGCAGCTTCTCTAAGGAGAACCGGTGTGGGTGTGGTCTTTAGTACAAAAGTGAAAGTTCTGTCCTCGTAAATTGTAATCTCAACGGGGACGACCGTTCCTTTCATGGACTCAGTCGCTGCATTGTACTGCTTGCAGAACTCCATTGTCTGGATACCGTGTGGACCCAATGCCGTACCTACCGGAGGGGCAGGTGTTGCGGCCCCAGCCGGTAATTGTATCTTTACGATGGCCGTTACGCGTCTGCGCGCCATAATGTATCGCCTTTTCCTTCGTTTACTTTTGAGCTCTTATCAAGCTCACGCAGTTATAAAACTTTATAATTATTTTACCTCAAATAGGACTTCTATCTAAAATATCCTAGATCAAAGCCCTTATTTCCCAATTCTGAAGACAAATTGGCGTTTTCCAAAAATATTTCCTTTACGGAACGTTTTTGAAAAGCGATCCTACAATTTTGCTACCTGACTGAATCCGAGTTCGACCGGGGTTTCCCTGCCGAAAATATTGACCAAAACTTTCAGCTTGAGTTGGTCTTCGTTGATTTCCGAGATCTCTCCGGTAAAGTCGGCAAACGGACCCTCTTTGACCCTTACGGTGTCTCCTATCTCGTGTTCCAACTTAGCATGCCTCTGCTTAGAGAGATCTTCTTCTTCGCCGGGAACCTGTAGGATAGATTCCACTTCGCGTCTCGTCAGGGGACTTGGTTTGGTACCGGGACCGACAAAACCGGTTACACCAGGAGTCTGTCGGATAACGGCCCAGGCGTCGTCGTTTAAGTCACAGCGACACAGGACATAGCCGGGGAAAATCTTTTTTCTGACAGTAGTTTTTTTCCCGGACTTGAACTCCACCACTTCTTCTAGAGGGATGATAACTTCAAAAATACGATCTTCCATGTTCATGGAAGAGATTCTGCTTTCAAGGTTGGACTTTACCTTATTTTCAAAACCGGCATAACTATGGATTACATACCACTTACCGGGCTTGTCATAAGGACTGAGCTGAGGTTCCTCTTCTGCGATCTCCTCTTGCTCCAACTCCTCTTCTATATCTTCTACCAGGTCGTCATCGACCTCTGTTTTCGAGTAAAGCAATTCACCGTCTAAAGTACTTTTGCGTCTTCCCATAACTTCCTCAAAGCTTATCTATCCACCGAAATCAAGTTACAAAATGGATTAACTGTTATTTTTTAATTTTTACGCCGTTACCGCAGATAATCCGGAGCTTATAAACCGGTAAGTAACGAAGCATCTTACGGATAAGATACTTATCCTCGTTATATTATTACATAACTATATTTTGATATCTTGCATATTTTGATATCTTACTTCAAAACGCCGTTATTGACTCGGCGCTGTTTTTACAAAACAGAGACTTTTCTGCCCTCTTTCGGACTATTCATACCTGCTGAAACGACCCCTAGGCCTATCACCTAGGCACTTTAGAAACGGGTCAACTCGTGTCACAAAAAAAGTCGTAAAGTCCTTGCCCGGGTCTATATCTTCTGGCTATTAGTATTACGCCAACAACGACTTTATCTACATTTAGAGCGGGGCGCTCTGTCAAGAGTTTACTTGAGTGTTTTTGACAAGAAGAAATAAAAGATACTAACAAGTTGATAGTTCTGTAGTATAACCCCTTACGGTCTTTTACTACAGACATATCAAGCTTTGCAGAAAGAAACTACCCGCTTCACAACCGCAACTGTAGAATACCTACTTTATGGCTACCTTGGCAATATAGATTACTGGAAAAGCCAACTGACCAATCTGGAAAATCCGTAGTCGAGACCAAAGATGAGCAAGGTTATTAGTATCAAAGTGATCAACACCACTTTTGAGTAACTGACGGTCTCTTCTTTATTGGGCCAAAGTACTTTAGCCAACTCCACCTTGACTTCGGCAAAGTAATTACCTATCCGCTTGCCAAGTCCCGGACGATTAGGATTGGGGGGACGCCTGCCGGGCGTGGCGGAAGAAGCCGGCCGCCTGGACGTAGGCGTACCGTCTTCTGTCATCTGACCTTGCTTTTGCAGCATTCGTTTAGTTTCTCGATTCACCCAACTACCTCAAAATCGTCTTTAGCAGGGCAGAAGGGACTCGAACCCCCAACCCCCGGTTTTGGAGACCGGTGCTCTACCAATTGAGCTACTGCCCTTCATTCGCATCTGGCTTCATATGATGACTCATAACAGTATATTGTCCAAATACACTAATAGAAGCTACCATATCCAAACAGACATAATATTACGAACTAGCATTTTCTCAAACGGATTCGAACCGGTCTAAATAAATATACCTACTATTTTCTCGATTACCAAAAGAAAAACACATACTATTCCTACGCACGGCAAACTTCTCCGTCACCCAAAGCCTATTCCGGCAAACTATGACCGGACAACAAGACCTGCACCGGAAAATCTAAAATCAAAACGGAAGCCCGTAGAGATTATAAACAGCTAAAACACCACTCTCCCGCATCCGGCTTGATCAAAAACCATACCGTCGCTGCTAAAGGGGTTTTAGAGCAAGTGGTTATTTTTAGCGGGTTTCCTTGTGTAGAGTGTGCGAACGGTCATGACTGCAGTACTTGCGCATTTCTATCCGCTCTCTGTCGTTTTGCTTGTTCTTGTTAGTGATGTAATTGCGCCTTTTACAGACCTCACACTCTAACGTCACTTTTATACGCTTTTCATTTTTGGCCATCTCGTAACCCCTTTATCACATCAACAACAATATAACTTACCCGGGACAATAATACGTCCTTTTCATCGCCGCATGCCTGGTTTGGCATACGGCGTAAGTTGTAGCGGCGGCCGGACTCGAACCGGCGACCCCACGATTATGAGCCGTGTGCTCTTACCAACTGAGCTACGCCGCCATCAGACACAGAGCCCCCTGTCGGAATCGAACCGACGACACCAGCCTTACCATGGCTGTGCTCTGCCGACTGAGCTAAGGGGGCAATAAATTTTTAATTTGGAAATATAAATAATAGCGTGATTATCGATAATAACTTTTCCAAAGTGATACTTTTGCCTTAAATTGTCACTATTTCAAAATTGTAGTGATCTCCACAAACAGCCTAATTGTTAGAAAAAACCGACTTTGGCTTATCCAAATGATACCCGGCAAATAGTACACCGGTTCTTCAAAAAGACATACTCGGGGTAGAAATTGACATCTGAGGCCTTTTTATACTATAGAGGTCTGACTTTCCTATACTCCACTACTTACAAACCTGTAAGCTCAAGAGCTTTTGGCATTTCAGATACAGATCGGCTGTTAGCAAAAAAGGCGGATGACGGCGCTATTGTATATAAGATGGAACTGAGAGCTGCGACAGAACAGGATGCCGATGAGATTTTAGCTATCTACAACGGCGAGGTACTCTCTTCTGCGGCCACGTTTGACCTTGTCCCAAGGACTCTCGAAGAACAGATTGAATGGCTGAGAGCTCACTTGGGGGCATATCCGGCCCTGGTTGGCATC
>JAJZMK010000106.1:11288-12650 GCA_021798275.1 Actinomycetes bacterium
CTTAGCCCTTATAGGCCGAGGCCCGCCTACTCCACTACGACAGAGGATTCTATATACATAAAGCAAGGTTACAGAGGAAAAGGATTGGGCAAGGTTCTGTTGGGAGAGATCGTTTCCTTGGCCAAAATTCACGGCTTTCATACAATTATTGCCCGCATCAACGCCTCCCACGAAGCTTCGATAGCACTGCATAGCTCTTTGGGATTTTCCAAAGTGGGTATCGAGAGAGAAATAGGACGCAAGTTCGGTAAATGGCAAGACGTAATGATTATGCAGCTTCTGCTGTAAGTTTCGCAGTACTTACGTCAATAAGACACGTCACATACTGACTGCATTTCATCTCTTTGCATTATCAAGACTTCACGGCTTGATAATACCTTGTAGGTAATCATCGGACAGACTATATGGGAGATTGGTGGTCGTCTAAACCGGCACCGTCGAGCTATCTTTCAACTTTTTATTCTCCCGCCTTTATCCATAGACCCTTTCCCTATTTCATCACCGCGATATGAATTATTTCCTTGACACCGTCTGAAAAGATGGTTTTTCATTGTAAATGACCCGCCTATGCGTACTATCTCTGGACCTATTACGGGCAAAGCATCAGAAAAAACCACTGTTGGATTACTTTGGCGGGCAAGATGAAGCGGAGCTAATACGCTTTTTATTCTTTGCGATCGATCTATATAGAAGTTTTGCCGCTTGAGCGATCCCGGGGAACTCCATGACTTGACCGATTGTCTTTCCAGCACTGTTTCCGGTTTGCAGCCATTTGGCCAAAGCCTCCGAGCCCAAATAATATGCTCTGTCACCTGTTATAAAAGCTACGGCCGATTCCGCTTCCTCCCTGGAAAGCGGACCTTGTCTAAAATCAAAGTTTTGATAAGCCGTCAATGATGCCTTGGGATTGAAGTATTTTTCGATCCTGGCAATATTGTGTTGACAAAAACCACAATCACCATCGAACAACAAGATATCACCCTCGGTTTTGGCCATCACCATAATTATAGCCTCCTTAATAAACATTGTCTTCCACAAAAGAACGCTAAGACCGGTCAATACATCTCCGTAGCGGATATGGCAAGTTATCCTGAAAAGATTGAGATAGAAAAACCACTATTACAGCCGCAAAGATCCGAGCCGTAAATATATATAGCTCCAGATAAAAGGGTGATAATGGATTGGGCTTTGCCAAACCGCTCTTTTGCATCGTATTGATGTCTTAAAGAAACTTAACAAAGCGTAAGGTTATATTCATTTTCACGCCGATTTGAAGAGATAAATTACATTTGAAACCCAGGTGAAATTGATGGCCTTAGGCCATGACGCGCTCACCATCGACAGCGCTATGTCCTTCCTCCA
>JAJZMK010000054.1 GCA_021798275.1 Actinomycetes bacterium
GGTCTTTGTCCTTGACGAGTTTTGCGAGAATCTCCGGGGAGGTATTGGAGTTCCGAGCAACATTGGCGCGGACGGAGAGGTCTTTGTCCTTGACGAGTTTTGCGAGAATCTCCGGAGGGGTATTGGGATTGTGAGCGACGCTGGCGCGGACGGAGAGGCTTTCATCTGTTAAAAGGAGTGCTAAAATCTCCAGAGGTGTGTTGGGATTGCGAGCGACGCTGGCGCGAACTTTATCGTGAACGTCAGAGGCAAGTTTTGCGAGAATCTCCGGAGGGGTATTGGGATTGTGAGCGACGCTGGCGCGGACGGAGAGGCTTTCATCTGTTAAAAGGAGTGCTAAAATCTCCGGAGGTGTGTTGGGATTGTGAGCAACATTGGCGCGGACGGAGAGGCTTTCATCTGTTAAAAGGAGTGCTAAAATCTCCGGAGGTGTGTTGGGATTGTGAGCGACCCCTACACGGACTTTATCGTGTATGTCAGAGGCAAGTTTTGCTAGGGTCTCTGAACGAGTGTCAGGATTCTCTGCGACACCAACACGTACCAAGTAGTCTTCATCTGCCGCAAGTTTTGCGAGAATCTCTGGAGGAGTGTAGGGACTACGAGCTATGCTAAACTTATCATTGCAGTCCATTTTTTAGCCTTATTAGTACCCAAAAAGTATGTTTTTAGTAGGTTTATAAATTCAATTTCTGTTTCAATTAGCCTATCAGAAAGTCTGCGAAAGAGCATTTGCATTACTTACTTTGATCTATAAATATTAATATATTTTGATTTTTCCAGGAAAGTAAATTCTTGACTTTCGCACTTAATTCCTTCTAAATTTGCTATTTCCCTTCGATACTAATCAGCGGTTTCGGGACAAGGTTTTGTAATTTAAGATACTAGTGTCCTGTCAGCTAGTTCCGCTAATTAATTATGTTGTACTGTACCGGATAGATCACTCTTATCTGCACACTCGGCGTAGTAAGACACTTGGCAAAAGAGTACCTATGACACGTAGTGGTCGACCCACAGTCGAAATCATCTTCACGGGTAATGAACGTCCGACACTCGAGCGCTGGGCACGGCGTCTCACACATCGGCTCAATCCCTTGCTCTGCACTGTCGCATCGTGCTCGCATGTAGCCAAGGACGTACAGATCGTGAGGTAACTGCTGAGCTTGGCATCCATCCGGTGACGGCGTCTAAGTGGCGCCACCGCTTTTTCAGAGAACGTCTTGATGGGCTCATAGATGCGCCTCGTTCGGGAGCTATTAGAACTATCGGCGATGATGTAATCGAAGCGATTGTAGTCGAAACCCTTGAGCCAGTTCCACAGAACGCTACTCATTGGTCGACCAGAGAATTGGCAAAAAGACATGGAATCAGCCGTCAGAATGTCTCAGAGATTTGGCGGGCCTTTGGACTGAAACCTTGGCGGGAGGACTCCTTTAAGGTCTCATCCGACCCGCTACTTGTAGAAAAGATCCGTCATATAGTCGAACCCACCAGTGGCAGCCGTCGTCGTTGTGTCTGATGAAAAACCTCAGATTCGAGCAATCGATCATACTGTCCCGACCTTGCCGATGCTACCTACTACAGTGAAACGAGCTATGAATGACTATGAACGCCACGGTACCTGTGATTTGTTTGCAGCTCTCAATGTCGCTGCGGGAACGGTGATCACCGCTATTCGTTTTGCCCATACTTCCCGTGACTTCGTGTCGTTTCCCAACAAGGTCAATGCCAACGTGCCAAAGGAGCTTTACATTCACGTTGTATTAGACAACCTGGCCACCCATAAGACCCCGATGCTTACTAAGTGGCTACTACATCATCAACGCTTTCACTTCCACTTCACTCCAACCTACGGGTCGTGGATGAACCTTGTCGAGCGGTGGTTTAGCGCACTTACTACCAAGAAGCTTCAGCATTCTGCTCACCGTAGAGTGAAGACTCTCACCAAGGACATCGAGATATGGACGGCTAATTGGAACGAGAACCCTAAGCCATTCGTATGACACAAGAGCGCAAATGACATACTCGAACGTCTCGCTGCTTACTGCTCGGCTGTGAACGAAAACATTAGTGCTTCAAGCTGACAGGACACTAGAGGAAAACTTTGGATGAAGCAATGTGGGAAAATATAGCTCAGTTCTGATTAATATAAAATAACCGCTGTACTTAATTTCCCCGGCCTTTTGGGCGAAGAGGTACGAGCATTCGTCCGATTGCGCCTAGTAGTAATCCCACAAAAATACCTCCGATTACATCTGAGCTATGGTGTATTCTGACATAGACTCTGCTGGAGGCAACGATGAAAGCCAGCAGAAAATAAAACCACCCTATATCGTCTTTTTCGGCCAGTAGCATAGCTGCGCAAAATGCTGCTGTGGCATGTCCGGACGGAAAACTGGATGAAAGCGGCTGACGTAATGGAAGAGGGTGCTCTATTTCTACGACCGGCCTGGATCGGTGGAATATAGATTTCAAAAAGACATTTACTAGAGTAGATTCTATCCCTGTGGCTACAACGGCCCGCAATCCGGCTTTTTCATTAAGTTTTCCTCCTCGCAAAGCCCGTAGGATTGCCAGGATGACCCACAACAGTCCGAAGTCTCCTAATTCTGATGCAGTGTAAAAGGTTCTGTCGGCAATTTTGTTACCCCTTGCTTTCACGACATAGTCATCGATGATGGAATCGAATTTTGCAATTCGCTCTTTGATGGAATCCAACCCTGCCCCTTTATCCTTGCCGGAGTAATATTTGAACAAGTAATTTGTTAACTGTTCTACCATGGAACCCAAAATCTTTCTTTCTGTCAGTATCCTAAAAAACCTTGTTGGTGGCGCACTGGTATTACCCGGCTTTATAGTCAACAGCCGATATAAGAATTTATCAATCAGCCTATCACCGTATTTACTACAAAGTCCAGGTCTTAGGAAGCAACCTTTTATTTGCCGAGAACCAATTTTTGACGACTCTAGCCGTTGATAAAATATTATCTCTATTGTGTACTGTAGCTACGCGAAGTATGGCAAATTGTACTAGCACAAGCTAGATTATAGATAGGTTGGGTGTAAGTTTTTAGCTTTGCCAACAGGGTATTAGACATTGCCACAGTTTGGCTTCGCACCTTTTTATTTCAAAAAACTATGTCTTATTGCTAATTTAGTTCCAGCAAAACTTCCTAGAGTGCCAAAAGCTCATTTCTAATAGGAAGTGTTAGTTGCCTTCTACTTGAGGTTTAGAAAATAGAGGACAGATAGACTGGTAAGAGCAATACGAACATAGTCTAGATGGCTTTGGTCTAAAGTCGTCGTATTCACAAGCTCTTTCGATGGCGTTTGCTATGGCTAAAATCCTTGCTCTGACGGCTCGCATACTCTGTTCGGATGGAATTTTTGTAATTGATATTCTGCTTTTTAGGTATATAAGTTTTACTTCCATGGGGAGTTGCCCAAATTCAGCTTCACACAGCAACGCGTATACCAAAACGGCGTTTAGCTTACTTTTCTCAAAAGATTCGCTTGGCGCTTGGCCTGTCTTGTAGTCGATTATCGATAATTGATCCCCTTCTGCCACATCGAGCCTATCGATAATCCCTCTAATTTTATGTCCTGATATTTCTGTCGTAATATCTAATTCGGTGGCTTTGCAATCAACAGAGACTGGGTCTTCCATATCAAAATAAGAGAGAACGAGTTTTCTGATATCGGAAATCAAGTCATCCTTGTTCGTAAGGTTCTCAACAACTTCGTTGACGTTCTCGCTGTCTTTTTCTGCTTCCCATAATGAATTTAAGATGTGCATACTCTGCTCTTTTGTGCGTAAGAAAGGTTTGTCTTGGTAGAGAAGCTCCAGAATCTTATGAGTAAATGTACCTTTGAACTGAGATAGAGTTGTTGGCTCAGGTATTTTATCTATGTAAGCGTAGCGAAAAGAGAGAGGACACGTCGTATAACGTTCCATTTTGCTGGGTGATAATGTATCTGGAGGTTGCATAGGCACAAAAAGATTCTAGATAAGAGTTGTATCCGATGTATCCAATAAGAAATTTTGTTTTCCGGTATTTTGGAAATGAAAGGGGTATACATCTCTTTTATTGCTAAGAAGTTTCGCGTAAGAAAGGCTGAATGTCTTTCCTTATCACGCTTCTAAGAAAAGCCTAAATGGTGATGAGTTTGCTATTGACGTAGCCAGCGATCATGGACGGCTCGCTGAAAGGTCCAAAGTGGTCCAACCCGTCCAATATTGTTACTTGAATTCCTGGAAATCTGGATTTGAGTACCTCGAGGGAGTAAGAGGCGATAGGATTTAGCCGAGACCCAAGTAATACATGGAGAGGGCACGATAAGGTAGACGGTACCTCTAAGTTGATCAGTCCGCCAAATCTTTCATAAAAATAAGCTTCCAACTCAGGTTCCAGGACGATTTCCATTTCTTCTCCAGGGGGATCTATCTTTCGGAAAGCTTCGCTCAGGTAAGAGTCCAGGGCTGTCGGAGATATTTGTGAAAAAGGGGCGCGGCCTAAAAAGTGAGTTTTTAATTCCTTTGCTGACGAAAATAAACGTCGTCTTTTCATCGTTCTTTCGACTAAGGAAAGAATCTCTGTTATCACATATTCAGGTGCCAGATTGCGTTCTGGAATAAAAACCGGTTCATAGAGGAAGAGTTGGGAAAATGTTCCGGGAAAAAGCATTTCAGTCAATAAAAGAGCTGTTCCACCTGCAGAATGACCAAAGCCAACCCACTCGTCGACAGTCCCTTGATATGACAAAAAGAGTTCTTCGCCATACACTCTGCCAGGTTCTTGGCTATGGAGAGGATCAGAGAATGCACCGATTACATAGTCGCTAAGATGATAAGGCGTAAGAAGCCGGGCGACAACTGCTTGCTTAGTCTCTAGCTTGAGTAAAGGGTGGTTTGTCATCCCCTCCTTTTCTCGGTTATCAGTTGTATGGAAAGGCCAATTTAGCCCATAGAAATTGATTCCATGTTTTATTTCCTGTGCAAGGGGAATAAACATTTTTGCCACAAGGCTAATCCCGGGCATGAAAAATATCCCGGTTCGCTCAGAGTCAGCCATCATCGATCATCTGTTCCGGTTGTAACAATGTATCAATTTCCACACACTTTCTTGTATCGGCGGGGACCTATTGTTATGTCTTAGAATTTTTGACTCTAACAATATTGCAATATAAATAATAGTCAAATATTAGTAAAGATGACAAAGTAGGCCTTCTTAGATCTGCTAAAAGTATGTAGTGGAATCTTTTATAGTTAGTCACGGTTATTTAGCGTTGGTCGTTCTGGCTTTCATAGAGGCCTGCTGTATCCCCATTCCTTCGGAAGTCACCTTCGGTTTTGCCGGCGCTTTGGCCGGTGGTTTTTTATACAAAGCGGGAGAACCTCACTTAAACATAGTGGCGGTCATCTTACTTGGAACGTTAGCCGAAGTCCTTGGATCTTTCGTCTCTTATGCGGTTGGTAAAGCGGGTGGTCGACCTCTTGTCGATAAGTTTGGAAAATATGTGTTGCTTACTAAAGCAGATATCGACAGAACGGATAAATTTTTCCAAAAGCACGGAGATATAGCTGTTCCGTTGGGTAGGGCAATGCCATTGATCAGAACTTTTGTGAGTTTAGCAGCAGGAATAGCCGAAATGAGTTTTTGGCGGTTCACGATATTTACAGCCATCGGTACTTTGATATATTCAGCTGTTTTGGCCGGTATCGGATATGCTGTCGGGGCGGCATGGCATTCTGTAGCTAACGGCTTCCAATATGCAGCCTATGTGCTACTCGTATTTGTGGTTATTGCCGTTGCTATTTTTATATACCATAGGTTGCAAGCCTTGAAAAAAGAGCGTTTAACTGTGACGGAAAGAGACTAGGCTGTTGTCGAAATCTGTACTTTTTGTAGGAGGAACCGGTATTATCAGCTCTGCCTGCGTGAAAGAAGCGGTGGCGCAAGGCTATGAAGTTACGGTTCTGAATCGTTCAAAGACTAAATTCCGAGAGATATCAAAAGATGTAGAAGTTGTTATAGCCGATATTCGTAATGAAAATGAATACAGGGAAGCTGTAAGCAGACGAAGCTTTGATTGCGTTATAAATTTCATAGCTTTTGTGACTGATCACATCAAAACAGACATAGGGATTTTCAAAGATAATTGCGGGCAATACATATTTATAAGTTCTGCTTCTGCGTATCAAAAGCCTTTGGAGAAACTACCTATCAGAGAATCAACGCCGTTGATTAATCCTTATTGGCAATACTCCAGGGATAAAATTGCCTGCGAGGGCCTTTTGATGGATGAGCACAGAGTGAGCGGTTTTCCGGCTACGATCGTCAGACCTTCTCATACTTACGATCAAACATTACTTCCGTTTGAAGGCGGCTACAGCGTTATTTCCCGGATGAAAAAAGGATTACCCATTGTAATACACGGCGACGGAACCTCTCTTTGGACTCTTACTTATAACGAGGATTTCGCCAGGGCATTTTCGTTCTTGCTGGCCAATAAGTCAGCCGTAGGGGACAGTTTTCATATTACTTCCGATGAGTTGCTGACCTGGAATCAAATTTATCAAATTATGGCTGAAGCTGCCGGCATTAAAGAAGTAAATTACCTGCACTTAGCTTCGGAATCTATAGCAGAAGTAGCGCCAGAGCTTGGACCATCTTTGCTGGGTGATAAATCATATTCGGTTATTTTCGATAACTCTAAGATCAAAGCGATGGCTCCGGGTTGGCAAGCTCTAACTCCTTTTAGGGTAGGAGCGGAGAAAATAATGGCTTTTTACGATTCTCATCCGGAATGGCAACAGGAGAATCAGCAAATGAGTCAGACTCTTGAACTGCTTGCCAAGAGAGCTTTGGCAAGAGACTGTATCTGACTAGAGACTGTATCTGACTAGAGACTGTATCTGACTAGATATCGGGGGTTTGAGTCAGATCGTTTTATGGTTTGCCAGTCCAAAATATACTACAGTTGATGGCAGACTACGATTATTGATACCAAAAGCGGTTACCAGATGTCTGACCAAGCGATAAACAATTTATTCGGTGCCGAACTTGAACAAATAAAAAGCGCGGATGTATGTCCGAGATGTGAAGAGCCCATGGACGAGCCGATTTATGGTCCCTGTCAAAAATGTAGGATTGAATTAAGAAAAAAGTATTCATCACTACCTCTGTCGAATTGATTTTAAGGTCACGGACTGGATGGGAAGAAATAAAAACAGGGAGAGCTTAATTTCGCCGCCTTATTACGGGCGGGAAGCTTTTGTTTTCAAGAAGCAGCTTAGAGATGAATAAAACGGCAAAAGAGTTTATTTTCCTGGGCTACGATCTGTCGCGACCAAAGGGTGAAGCGACATTTCACTACAGGCTTACTTGGGAGAAAGAGACACCATCGCATCCAGCAGAGCTCACTTTTACGGAGAAAATCTCTTTTGGGACCGGCTTAGATTTTGATGGCCTGGCCTTGGAAATGTTGAAAGTTCTATATCTTATCTCGGGCATTTCTTACTACAAAGCGGGTCTTGCGCCTGACATCTATTTTACCGGAGTTGACGTTTCAACCGAGGAAATTGAGCTGATCCGATCTCTCTATTCCTATGGTCTGTATGAATTGGCCTACAGGAATGGCTATGTCCTTCCCTCTCTGTCGTTTTATCAAGATGGGCACAAATTGCAGCAAGATCGGTTATCTCTAAACGAGAGGCCCTCCATGGCCGGCAATGGAGGGCCTCCGTTGAAGGAATATATGAATGTGGGCGGATCTAAAATCGCAGAGAGTTCATCCGGTGGCCATGAGGTAAAAGCTCTCCTACCTTTTGGAGGAGGTATAGATTCGATCACATCCCTGGAGTTGATCAAGGGGGAGACAGATGGGATCTCCCTCTTTGTCATGAGTAAGATGGGGGACAGGTATAGAGCCATAGAGGATGCAGCTGCCGTGACCGATTTGCCGATCGTGCGGACCGAACGCGAGCTGGACGGTAAAATATTACTGTCCAAAGAGCTTGGTCTGATCAACGGACATATCCCGATTACGGCGATCATATCCGCCGCCGCTACTTTGGCTGCTGTTTTACACGGTTTCAATCATGTCGTGATGTCCAATGAAAAGTCGGCATCCTTTGGAACCATAACAGAATCGGGTGCTGTGGTCAATCATCAGTGGTCAAAGGGGATAGAATTTGAGTCTATATTTCATAATCTGGTGAAAATCAAGTCACAAGATAAGGTTCGTTATTTTTCCCTGCTTCGTCCCGTAAGTGAGCTGTGGATTGCCGAACGCTTTAGTAAGGTGAAAAGCTATTTGCCGGTTTTTAGGAGTTGCAATAGGGCTTTTCATGTGGATCCAAAACAGAGGATGGATAAATGGTGTGGAGTTTGCGACAAGTGCTGTTTTATAGACTTAATTTTGGCGCCTTTTTTATCAAAGACAGAATTGGAAACGATATTTGACTCCAATGAACCTCTGGCAAACCCCGTCAATGAGGAAAAATTTCTTGCGCTGCTTGGCTGTGAAAGCTATGCCAAACCTTTTGAATGCGTGGGAGACGTTACGGAGTGTAGGGCCGCTTGGCAATTGGCTTTTGCAAGACCGGATAGACAAGATAATGCGATGATGACAAAGATCGATAATCTATTGAGAAAAGAGACGTCTTTTGTCGAGCTTACTGAGTCAGCTCTTGGCGACCTGATGATTCCTTCAGGTCCCGACTTTATCCCAAGCGAGCTTCACCGTGCCCTTATCTAAACCCATTTCGTTTGCCGATCTGATCGGTAAAAAAGTTGCTATATGGGGGCTTGGGAAAGAGGGTGTCGCAACTTATTATCGCTTGAAGTCATCTGGCATCTCTCCTCTCCTTATTGACAATAAAGAGCGGGGAGAAATAACGGCTTTAGGCGATGAAGAGTTTAATTTTGTGCAATTAAAAGATAATGACGTGTCTTTTTTGAGTGACTTTGATGTTGTAATCAAATCTCCGGGAATAAGCCGCTATCTTGACGGAGTAAAGTATTTAGAACAAAAAGGAGTACAGGTCGTCGGAGGCATGGGGCTTTTTCTAGAAGAAGCGGAGAAAAAAAATACCATATTGGTAACGGGGACGAAAGGAAAGTCTACCACTACATCTCTGATAACTCACTTGCTGAATGAATTTAACGAATCAGCCCATTCATTTGGGAATTTGGGTTTCGTGCCTTGGGATCAACATGTAGATCTGGCTTTGTGGAAATGGAAAATACTGGAGGTATCCAGTTTCCAAATATCGGATTTATGGTCATCTGGTCCCGTAGTCGTCGTAACCGCGCTCAGCCCCGATCATTTGGATTGGCATAATCACAACCTAGAGACATACTATAGAGATAAATTGCAATTATGTCGGCTACCCGGTGTGGAGCTAGTTATAGCCAATGGGGACGATGAGAATCTCAGAGAGCATGCCAGGCTACTCGGGGAGCATACCTTCTGGGTGCATTACGATAATTATCGAGATAAAAAATGGTTGGAGGACATTCCTTTACAAGGGGTTTACAACAAGAGAAATGTTATTTTAGCTGTAGAAGCCATCGTAAAATCAGGTGTAAATATAACTCAAGATGCTGGTTTGCTATCTGCTGCCTTGCAAAGGTTTCAATCCCTTCCACATCGGCTGGAAAAAATTGCAGAATTGGAAGAAATTGAATTTATCGATGACGGCTTGGCGACAAATGCCTTGCCTACGGTAGCGGCTCTGGAGACGTATCATAATCGACCGGTGGCCTTGATTGTCGGGGGTTCCGATAGAGGTATCGAATACGGTCGCCTAGCCGGAGCTATCCAAGAGCGAACGCAGCCCATATGTCTTTTAGCTTTGCCTGATGTGGGAGCGCGTATTGTGGAGACTGTTTTGTCTTATCGTAACACGTCAGGTTTTTTTGTAAAAGATATTACCGTCTTGTCAGACGGTGTAGAATTCGTAGGTAGTAGCGGAGCCAAAGTTACCATTCATTTTTGTGCAAAGCTATCTATTGCCGTGAGAGAAAGTTTTTTCTGGGCCAAGCAAATAAAAGCCGGGCTTCCTACAGGAAGCTCTGATTTGCCACTCGTTTTACTGTCGCCGGCTGCTCCGAGTTTTAGTCAGTACCATGATTATGTGGAGCGTTCCAAAGATTTCAAAGACCAGGTCATGCTTATGGCTGAAGAGAGAAAGGAACTATAAAGTGTGCTTTTCCCCCGAAGCTGATCTAATCGGTGGCAGCGTTATAGTCGCGATAGGCGTAGATTCTCTTTTGCATGTCGAAAGACGAAGAAATTACATACCTATTGCCGCCCTCCCGGTGATATTCGGTTTTCATCAATTGGTTGAATCTGTGGTATGGTTTGGCTTGCAGGGTCATGTAGGCCACACACTGACACACGTGGCAACCGCTGTTTATCTCGCAATAGCCATGGTATTTTTGCCGATATATGTACCGATAGCCGTTCTACTTATAGAGCCTTTAAAAAAGCGTCGATATATGACAATTCCTTTTTGTCTAATAGGGATATTCGTTGGAGTGATATTGGCGGTATCTATGGTGAGCGGTAAATATGGGGCGACTGCAGAGCCATATCATGTTGCTTACCATCTTGGGATTAAAGACTCTCTGCCGCTTGTGCTCAGCTATGTCGTAGCGGTATGCGGGGCTCTCTTGATGTCTGGGCAAAAGAACGTCATTATTTTCGGCGTCATCAACATTATCGCCGTTGCCGTTATAGCGAAATTAACCGTGGACGGATTTGCATCCGTCTGGTGCGGGTGGGCAGCCATAACCAGTGCCGCCATCGCTTTGCACGTCAGGATATCTTCCGGTCGGTATGAGAGGAATCAGGAAGCAACCCCGCCTGATCAGTACTCTCTGGACGGTGGACACCACTTCTAGCTCTTTTGTTTTGACAATCAGACAGTTTTTCCCTCAAATATAACCGTCCCAGCCCCTTTTTTCCTTGTCCGAAACGTAAATACCAATCCGAGTATCATCAAGACAGCCAACGTCTGATCGATACCGTTTCCTATAGCTTTTGGCCCGTAGAAAAAGAATGCTATCAATAGAGCCCCCATAATGAGACTTGATAGCAGTGCAAATGCCAAAAGTAAACGGTGGCGATGGGGATGTAGTGAGAGTTCCGGAAGTTTTTTGTGTCCGAAAGCCAGAAAAACTACGGCAGTTAAGGAATCCATAAAAAATTCAGCCAAAAGGAAAAACCCTGCCGCAGAAAGAATCAGGTTAAAAAAGCTTGAGAGAGAAGTAATAAAAGTTTCCCCCAGCACAACAGCGAATGTGAGAGATAGAGTAACGATAATGGCGACATGAGGTACATGCTTTTTATTGAGGCTGGCAAAGCCGGGGTGTACCAGATTTTCTCTTCCCATGGCATAAAGAGCCCTTGTTAAAATGTAGGTCGTCAGCCAAAGTCCTCCCGCCGTTGAGGCTAAGACGGGCAGTAACATTGCCCAGCCGTGTCCTGGTATCAATCGTGTCGCCCAAACAGCCAAGGGGTCGCTTGAGTTGGCCAGGTTTTTTATCGGTGTTTCGCTGAGCATCAACGGATATAAAATTCCGTAAAAGGCTAGAGCACCAAAAGCGCCGATAATCCCGCCCAAGCCTGGGTGCTCGCGGGGTTTGCGAGATTCTTCGGCCGCATATGAATCTATCTCCCATCCATCTAAAATAGTGGCGGCAATGACCGCAACTATCAGCATCCCACCTATGGGGGGTTTCCCGAAGTGGATGGGAACCGATATTTGATTTAGGCGGGAGACTCCTATGATGGCGAATGCCGCTAACGCAATCATTTCTATCAGAAAAAATACCTGGGTAATACGGGCCGTCGGCTTGGCTCCGAGGAGTAGCGGAACGGCGGCAAATATGATCCAAAAGAGGGTAATTGATACATGCAGTATCGCAGAAGACTGATCCTGTGGAGCGATGAGCGCTATGGTATAGCTTCCCGCTGGTATGGCTATCGGAGGTATGGAAGTAAAGTAAGCCAAGATCAAGATCCAAGCTTGATATCTAGATACTCCGCGACCGATTACGCGGGCTGACCAATGATAAGAAGCTCCGGCGTGAGGAAAATGTTTATTCAGTAGTCTGAACACAAAGCTTGAAACTATAAACGGAAAAGCTAAAATAAAAATTGCCGGCAAAGTCCAGACGCCAGCTTCGGCAGCCATCACCCCACCTGTGGCGGCTATGGAAAATAGTGGTCCAACGCTGGAGATAGACAGAGGTACAAGATCTTTTAAGTCGAGTTTTTGGATTAAATTTTTTTGGCGGTGGGCTTTTTTTGACTCCGA
Organism: Actinomycetes bacterium; assembly: GCA_021798275.1. GTDB lineage: Bacteria > Actinomycetota > Acidimicrobiia > Acidimicrobiales > Bog-793 > JAJZMK01. The sequence goes on from JAJZMK010000054.1 coordinate 12,326, forward strand.
GTCTCTGTAAGTAATGTCTTCTCTGCTTGGGCCTACGATGAGAGCAGTCGCTTCGGCCGTCGGTTCACCCATCGCTATAAGGTTATCGTCATCAGACCAGCTTTTACCGGGCACGGTTATTGGATCTCCTTAGATGTTATCCTGTGTGCCTA
>JAJZMK010000117.1 GCA_021798275.1 Actinomycetes bacterium
ACTATCAGTCAGTGGACCGGTGGCTTCACAGCCAGCGTTACCGTTACGGCAGGTTCTGCCGGAACATCTAGTTGGTCAACAAGCTTTACCTTGCCTCAAGGTGCGGCTATTACCAACTCATGGTCAGCTACCGTTACTTCGTCCGGATCATCTGTAACGGCGACAAATGCTTCCTACAACGGAACATTGTCAGCCGGTCAATCCACTACCTATGGATTCCAGGGTACAGATTCCGGTACTATTTCGGCACCTAGCGTCAGCTGTTCCTAAATTTCTGATGAAGGGTGAGTTGAGGTTTATACCTTGACAAAACTACTTTGATCGGATAATGGCATAGGGAAGAAGCCCCTAGCCATTGCAAGTAAGGGGCGGGTCTAAAAAGACCCGCCCCTTACTCTTTACAACACAAAAAGAACTCTTACATAAGCGCTAGTTTCCCTCTGCAGCATCTTTTGACGTGAACGTCAGTGCCCGCGAAGGCTTATAGAGTCTTTGGCATGTAGTGTGTTTCTTCCGAAATTGCTGGGATATTTATAATTTTCCATTTGGTCGTTTCAAAGAATTTTTTTGATTTGAAAATCGACATTAATATTTGAAGTTTTCCTTTGTGATATCGGCTCTGGGGGTTATGCTTGAGACACATCCTCATCGAAGCGGGTGTTTTATTATTGATGTACCATAATAAGAGTGAGTCATGAAGTCGGTGATTTAGAGTTGTAGTGGCTCATTAGGATCTTTTGTGCCCTACAAGCTATCTAGCGATAGCCGTGTTATCCGTAGCCCAGTTATATTACTATAGATATTTGAGAATAGTTTTCTCAAACTTAGGTATAAACTACATATATTATAACGAGACTAGATGCATCAAGCACGCTTATTTACGAAGCGACTTTTAAGATAACGCAATTATAGTAAAACTATTAAAATATTAATTTTACAATTATTTAGGTGGGTTCACTGTAATCATTTTTGACTTTGCTACTTCTGAGTAGAATAACGCACTATCTTTCGGTATGCGTTTTTGTGTCAGAAAATCTACATAGACTATACCAAATCGTTTTGAGTACCCGGCTGCCCACTCAAAATTATCAAGCAGAGACCAGTGGTAGTATCCTTTCAGGTTGATTCCTTGATTGATGGACCGCCAGCAGGCCACTAGGTGGTCTTGTAAGTAAGAGATTCTTTCATTGTCATGAATTGCGCCTGTGGGATCAACATAATCGCTGACGGCACATCCATTTTCTGTAATATAGATAGGCTTTTTGGTCATTGAGTCAACTTTTTTGAGAACTCTTTCCAAGCCACCGGCATCTACGAGCCAACCCATATCCGTAAGCGGCATCTCCGGTGGTTTTACTCCCACTATGGTAGGGTGGCCATAATATTCATACTCGTCGAATCGTATTTCGCGATTACCGAGAGGACGAATGATGTGTGGCTGGTAATAATTGATGCCGATAAAGTCAATTTCGGTCGAGGTAATCTCCATATCGTTGCCCAGTATCACATGATCCGGAGGTAGCATTTCTATCTGATTTATCTCGGGGTATTTACCAAGCAGTACAGGTTCCAAGTAGAGACCGTTAACTTCTCTGTCTATTTGTATGCCCTCTTCATCGGATTTTGGATCAAGGGATACAACATCTGTTAAGTCGACCGTAATACCAACGGGAACACTGCCGTTTTTACTCGCCTTTATTGCTTGTGTTGCCAGTCCGTGTGCAAGCATCACATGGTGAGTAGCAATTCCACCTTTGATAGGATCTGCCACTCCGGGGGCATGGATGCCCACTCTGTATCCGAGTTTAGCTACTATTTGCGGTTCATTTATGGTTACAAATCTGTCTACTCTGTCGCCAAAAACGTCAGCACAAATAGCTGCGTAGTCAGCCAGGTATTGAGCCGTATCTCTGTTGAGCCATCCACCTTTATCTTCCAACGCTTGTGGCAAGTCCCAGTGATATATCGTTGCAGCCGGGGCTATTCCCCGCTCCAGTAGTCCGTCAATCAATCTATTGTAGTGGTCGATTCCCTTTTGGTTGATACTACCGGTGCCGTTTGGAAGGATGCGCGGCCAAGCTAGCGAAAAGCGGTATGCGTTTAAGTTGAGGTTATTCAGGAGGTCGAGATCTTCGTCGATCCGATGGTAGGAGTCACATGCTATATCGCCGTTATCACCTCTGTAAGTCTTGCCCGGTTTCAAACAAAATGTATCCCAAATGGATATCCCTCTGCCGTCCTCACTTACAGCCCCCTCGGTCTGATACGCAGCGGTAGCCGTTCCGAATAAGAAGTCATCTGGGAAGTACAGATTGTTTTTTGGTTGACCGGAATCTACTGTCATGGGTAAATCTCTTTCTGGCTAGGACTTCTCTGGTTTGTTTCATATCTATATATTGTCTTATTGTATAAGTCTATTATTTTTAATAAGACAATTGCTTCGAAACTAGGCTTCTTATAATATTTTCCAGAAAGTTTACCGGAAAATTATACTTATCGGTTTAGATTCGGTAAAGACGAGACTTAGCGAATCTGTAAAGATGCAGTTTTTCACTAGTATAAATCCATGGTAAATACCGGATCTGAGAACCATGATATATGAGGTGTAACTAAAAAACAGCCTGTCGGCAGACTTCAAGGTGGCTCGTTGGTAAAATCAATTAAAGCCGAAGCAAACGTCGGTTCAATACAAAAGACAGCTAACGGTTTCGATGGTCAGGATTCTCCTTCCGGCAATGAAAAGCGTAGAATCGTGAGATATAAAAGCGTTGAGGCCAATGCCCGCTTTACGGCAGCCCTGGCAGCCTTGCTGCTTGTCCTGCTCTTTGTAGAAGGAATAACGCTGTTGAAGATAGCTAACCTCATACAGGTGCATGTGTTTATAGGCATGGTTTTGATTCCGGTAGTAGTGCTAAAAATTGGAAGCACGACGTATAGGTTTATTAAATACTATGCAGGCCATAAAGGGTTTCAGCAAAAAGGGCCTCCCGTTATACTTTTACGCGTTCTGGGACCTTTTCTGGTTATTTTAACCCTTGTTCTCTTGATAACAGGTTTTGCTTTATTGGAAGTACCGCTATCGATGAGAAACAGTATTTTGTTTTTACATAAGGCAAGTTTTGTACTTTGGTTTATTGCCATGGCGGTTCATGTGTTGGGTCATTTATCGGAGACAATAAAGTTTGCGCCAAAGGACTACTATTTAAAAACCAGACGTCAATTGAAAGGTGCCGGACTCAGACAATGGACCATAGCTGCCGGGCTGGCCGTAGGGGTATTGCTCGGAGCTTTAATGATCCCAAATGCCAACCGTTACTTTTCCGCCTACTTCTTTCAGTCACACAAGACAAATATTGGACATATCGCCAAAAATAAGTAATTCTAAAGAATCGTTGTCAAGCTTTTGTTCGTATAGCTTCTCGGGAGACGTCGCGCTCGCATACAAAAGCGACGATCGAGACCCCTTTTTTGATCAACCGGCAAAGCTTGCTATCCGGTCGTTATTTAACTGGACCGGTCTTCTTGGCAATTACCGTTACCAATGGCGGTAGGATGATCGGCTCGTCGCCTGGGTCTACTTCCGTTAGACTTTCCAAGTAAGATGCCACCGGCCCCGGTCCGGCTCCAGCCGGTGCCTCAGCCCAGGCATCCATCAGCTCAAGGCCGGCCTCATGTACCAATTTGGGCAGCATGGCCCCGATGTCTTGATGGCGGGCTCCGGGCATTGACAGAGGCGAACCACTGATTCTACCCGCGGAAGTGACCGGCTCCTGAATGACCAGGAAACCGTCCGGCCTGACGGCCGATGCCATGGCTTTTATGACCGCTTGCGGTTCGATGACGTGCATCAATAAAAATCTGCAGTATGCCAAGTCCACCAATTCCGGCAGACGTAAGTCTTCTCCGGATTGCGTTATGGCGATGACCTGAGAACGACCTACTTGTGCCGCCGCTTGAGCTACGGCGTCTCTGGCTTTGGGGTTGCTATCAACAGCATATATTCTGCCGTTTTCCCCGACGATTTCAGCCAAAGCTACGGCCACATCGCCGGCACCGGCTCCTATGTCGGCACATTTCCATCCGCTGCCAAGAGCAAGCCGCTCAAGTGCCGTTACAAGGGGACGACGATAAACATCGTTTCTCAGTCCCAAAAGATCGGAGTAGTTATTTGTATCCACATTCCGAGACTACAACCATTTTACTCTGCAGTCATCTCGATACCTGACGGTTTTCTGAGATGTGCAGCCGTATTTTTTCATGTTTTCGGCGTTCTAGCTGTACATAGGCGGTATTTTATAACATTACACAAGGTGACATATTGCTGCAGACGTTACTTTTGCCGCGATTTCGATAAGATGACTTGTCATCGGAAAACATATTTTCTAAGGCGAAAAGATCTGTGTTTTCGTGATAAGTATCCGAGGCTTATTCTCTATGGCGTCTGCCTCATATGTGCTAGTCTTCACTATATCGTTGTATTATGAGTCGCGCAAATATCGGAAAGCTAACAGCGCTGTATTTATTTGGAGTCATACATGAAAGTCACCATGCTACTTTGTGATTCAGCTCAGGTTGCTGAAGGAAAGTTGTACATTTTAGGGGGAGGGTGGTCTCTGATAGGGCCAACGCCCATGCCATCAGCCGTTGCTCTAAAGATCGATGTAGATTGGACAGAGGCTGATAAAGTCCACCATTGGGAGCTATACCTTTTGGATGAAGACGGTCAACCGGTTATTGCAGAAACCCCGGAAGGCAGCCAGTCGATCGAAGTCAGGGGAGACTTTGAGGTATCGCGTCCGGAATCGATTCCGGCCGGTAGTCCCATAGACGTGGCTTTGGCAATCAATTTCGGACCTTTGCCTTTAGAGCTTGGGAAGCGTTACAATTGGAGGTTGGCCATTGACGGAGATTCTTCACCTGATTGGAACCTGGCTTTTTCAACTAGGGCGCCAAACGAGGACTGATCGCTGATTTCATGCGACGTCTTGCATTCTGCACTGCCCGGGATAAGTTATAGTGTCATGAGCAATCGGAAGACAATTTTTGGCTTGGTTGTGTAAGGGTAGGCTGTATCTCGGTTGCTGTATCGGTTGATAACCCACTACGGATTATATGAATGATAATCAGGTTAGGCCGAGCAAATTTCATGTGCCGGCAAAGTTAGCGATCATGCGAGCACCCGCTTTTACTTCTTTATTCGATTTTTTTTCAAGTAACGCCCGGTGGGTTTTTTTCTTCCGAGAGCTTTGTTGCTCAAAATAAGACGTTCTCGTTTAATGACTCGCTTACCGAATGTAATCGTGAGTAAAGTCGCAATTCGTATTTGACCTTGCAGGCGTGGCCTAAAAAGTGACCGACTAATTTTTTGAGACGCTATGTGAGCATGTCCCTTTTGTGGCGAAACTCTGTCAAGCTTTATAGCCGCGGTAGTGATCTTTTTAGATGACAACCCGTAGAGCTTGTCCAATTCGTTCTGATTCAAACCAATCGCTATCAGACGTCTTGAGGTATGTTTAATACGGAAGTCTGATTTAGCCAAAACGAACTTCCCCCTACTGATCACAATATTGCCGTAACAATATTGTGATTGACAAGCGGTGCTTAGCAAAATTCGTCTGCCTCTGATGATAGCCGTAGGTGACTTAAGAGATATAGAGTCGCTGACGGTTGTCTGCGTGGTAACCGTGGTTGTGACAGGGGCAGGTGTTGTAGTTGTCTGGGGTGCAGGCGGGGCCGGTACCGAAATTGTCAATTGTCCGTTTAGGGAGCCAAAAGCATTTGAGGCCGTAAAGAAAACAGTGTAGTTTCCCGAGACGCCGTCGGCAACCGTGCCTACTATATTACCCTGGCTGGTAAGTGCGATGCCGCTTGGTAGGGATGAACCGGAATTTTGAGTTATAACCGGTTGGGGGCTGCCTGTGGCCAGTGTCATATTTAACTGCTGTCCCGATGTCACGGTTAGATCAGAAGGAGCGGTATCGGACGGCGGATTGCCCACCAGGATCGCAAAGGACGTAGTTTGTGACCCTTTACTGTTGGTGGCGGTTACGCTTATTTGATAACTTCCCGGAGATGCATTAGATAAGGTTCCTGAAAACGATGCCGTTCCGTTCCCGGGAGCGTTAAATTGTATGCCGCTCGGGAGATTTCCGTTTTCGCTAATGACGGGCGTCGGGTTACCGTAAGAGGAGACCGTGATGTTGACGTTGCTTCCCGTCTTTGCCAAATAAGTGGAGGGTGCGTTGACCGTAATTGCCGGGTTCGAATAAGCGAAGTTGACACCTGTTCCTGCCCCGATGGGACTTTCCACTTCCAATGTGGTGTTGCCTTGCCCGTTCGGCACCACCACTTCGACGGATGTGTTTGAGCGAGATATTATTGAGGCCGGCGTGGAGCCAAACAGCACCGAGGCGGAACCGAGGTTATTGCCGTTTACGGTGATTTGCGATCCCGGCGGAGAACTCGATGACGATAGCGATGACACGGATGGACACACCAAAAATGGCGCATCCAATGTACCGAGCCCGGTTGCCATATTGTAGGCAGCCTTTGCCTGATAGTTATTTCCTCCGAACGCTCCCGTCCAGTCGTTGTTCCCACTCGTGACGGGGTTTAAGGCCATCTGGTATCCGAATTCCGAGTAGTAGTTATAGAGTCTCGGCGCCAGATCTCCTATCGGAGAAGCGCAGGTGGGTATGATATCGGCTGTGATGGCTGCCACCAGGGGAGTCGAGAGACTCGTACCGTCGACACCGATAAATGAACCGTCGTAATAGACCATATTGTCGACGGCATTGCCCGAAATATCGGGAACCGCTCTGCAATCGCCGTTTGCGGAGCCACATGATCCCGCTATGGCACCCACCGTATCGAGTTGAAAGGCCGGTTCGCCAAAAAGCAATGATACACCCCCTCCGCCTGCTCCTCCGTATCCGGATTGTGAGCAGGTAGAAGACGTGGCATTTTGACAGTCATTCCAGACCAAGTCGCCGGATCCGTTGGTAACGCCGGAGTTGATCATATTCGATCCCCCGACGGATGTGACATTGGGGTCAGATCCCGGATAGCTGACGGCCAACGTACCGGTTTCGTTTTGACATTCTTCCGAACCTTTGTCACCGGCAGCCACGAAGACGCTTTGTCCCTGGGCCGCCGCTTGTGCAAACAATGCAGATAGTGCCGTAACGTCTCCGGATTCACTCTCGCATCCTCCATAGCTGATGGAGATGACCTGAGGCAAAGGGTCGCCGGCCGGAGGGTTGACCATGGCATTCACGACGTCATACAATGTGGACCAGTCCAGATTGGGACCGTTATAGCTGATAATTTTGGCTTGGGGGGCATTGGTTTGTAACTGCTCGATATCGGCGTCGGCTTCCAAGGTGTCAAGACCGGCCGTGCCGCCGCCGTCGACATTCAAAGTGGAGACATTTCCGGTAGACAAACCAAAGCATTGGTCATACGCCGAGATGTCACCGGAGTTGGCTTCTCCTAGTTCGGCCACACCTATGGTTACTCCAGCCCCGGTGTAGCCTTGGTTGAGCAATTGTGCTATGCCGTAATGATCACCTATCGTAGAAAGGGGGGCAAAGCCGGTCTCATAATAGTAGTTTGTCGCCGTTGGACAGGCACTCACTTGGGATTGTCCGACAGTTTCCGATGCCGGTTTTGCCATAGCTTTGTCCTGGTAGAGAGGTGTTGCTTTGGCGGGAGTCGGTCCGTTACTCAAAGAATAGTTCGCTGCCGCCACCGGCGTTTTTAACTCACCTATGCTTGGAATAACAGCCGGGGCATTATTTAGTCCGACCACGGCCAGTAACTCGGCACTCAGGTAAGCGGGGATTCGCGGTTGCCCGAACGCATAGGTCAATACGGTTGGTAGAGATGCACTTCCCCGTTTTCCGGAGACACTACTCACATTTGAAGTTTTGCCGGGCGAAGTATCCGAAGTACGGTAAAGATAGAAGTTCGTATGCAGCAATTTTATGGCCACTCCCGCCGGTATCGCAGCGAAGAGGCTGGCGCCGCGTAGCTTGGGGGTAATGTGATAACTCTCCAGCCATCTCGAAACGTTTTTTATGTATTCGCCGTTCGGAGAAGAAAAAGCCCTATAGGAGCTTTTCAATACGAAATCTAGGTCTACTATTAGATTTAAATTGTTGTTTATGCTGCTGGGCTTGCCGAAACCGGCATTACCCGGTTGTCCGAAAGGAACGTCTTTTAGCGATGATCTTGAAGTAGTGAGCCGGTTGCCGGATGTCTGTATGGATGCGTATGCCCCGGAAGATGCGGCTAGAATCGGAAGTGATATGGCTGGAGTGATAAGAAATATACAGGTCAGGTAAAAAAAGCACATCTTCAAGTACTTAAACAACTTTGAGTGGTTAAGAAAACTCTTTGAGTGCATAAAAAATATCTTATCGCCACAAATAGTGGTTATGTCTTTACATATTGTTACTTTTAGTGATTTAGCCTATTTTGATGTATCCCCGTAGTTTTTGCTATATTGGCAAGTGTGTTTTCGGTGGCGCCAAAGTCAGCCCGACTTGCGCAGATTGCTGTAATACATCGAGATCCGGTATGGAAAGGAAACTTGTGGCAAAAATTACTGAGGCGGAAATAAAAGACGTATTGCTTGTAGAACCGACGATTTTTCAAGACGACAGAGGCCGCTTTGTGGAAACCTATAGGAGATCCTGGTTTCCTTTGGGGCGTGAGATGGTCCAAGGGAACAGATCTGAGAAAGAAAAAGGGGCCATAGTCGGGCTCCATTACCACTTACATCAAGCCGATTACTGGTATCTTTTGAGAGGCCGGGCTTTGGTCGTCCTGCATGATTTGCGCACCGGCTCACCGACGGAGGGAGTCACGATACATTTCGAATTGGACGGCGAAAAAGAAAAAGGCGTATTCATCCCGCCGGGCGTGGCTCACGGCTTTGGCACTCTCGAAGACATAACACTGACGTATCTGGTGGACAATTACTACAATCCGGACGACGAATTGGGCGTTGCCTATGATGACGGAGATGTCGGTGCCGATTGGCAAATCGGAGATAACCCGGTCGTATCGGAAAGAGACAAGTCAAATCCAAAGCGGAAAGATATCACAAGCGGGCTCTTACCAAAATACGGTCTGAGAAGATAGACACTCTCATCTTTGCCACCCTTCTACCACTTGGGCCCGGCTGACCGAAGCGGTATCAAAAGTAGTGAGGATTTTATTTTCTATTAACCGGATGCGTATTACTTAGCTGTTTAGGGATGACTCATACTCATGTGACTCCGTTGGGCTGAGAGCGGGGAGCATGGAGTGCGCCATGTTTTCCAATTGTCCGATGTTGCCCGCCATACTTGGCGACCAGAGGGAGACAATGCCAAGGTTATTGACGGTGGCGACTTGACCGGCGTCGGGTGAGAAAATAGCTTGTGAAACCGGTGGGGCACTCGGTATGCCGAATACGGTCAATAATTGGTTATTCGTACTGTCATAGAGTAGGGCCTCTCCATTATTGGCGGCCACTATCACGTTGTCGGAATTCGGCTCAAAAGAGGCCCCACTGATCAGTAAGTTCTCATAATTGGAGATGAGCTGTATAATGTGTCCTGTCTGTACGCTAAAAATGGATATCTCGCCGTTGCTGGAAGCGGTGACTATTTTATTCCCGGACGTGTTAAACGAAAGTGTCAACAAGGACGGAGCACCGTTATCGGAACCTTTCCAGATTTTTTTATAGGTAGAGGCGTTATAGAGGGTAAGTGACCCGTCTCTGGATGCCGTCGCTATGTATTGTCCGTTCGGGCTGTAGGCGGCCTGATAAACGGTAGCGCCTGAAGGCTCTTTGATCGACTCTACCAGTTTACCGGTAGTGACGTTGTAGATCCTTGCGTAACCGTCCTGAGTCCCGAATATGATGTCCTTCCCGTTCGGACTGTAGGCGGCTGAAAGGAACGGAGCCCCCGTCGGATCGGTGAAGTTGGTCAGGAGCTGTTTGTGTGATTGGTATAAAAATCCTTTACCGTTGCTTCCGGCAACGACTAATTCTTTCCCGTTCGGACTGAAAGAAAGTGCCGTAGGACTGGCGTGATTCGGAAAGTATGCCACCGAAGTCTGAACAGCGCTATCGGAGCTCCAGATCCTGACGCTACCGTCGGCACTGGCGGTGGCAATTTGTTTGCCGTTCGGGCTATAGGCAATATTTAAGATATCGCCGCCGGCAGGCTCTTGAAAAGAGTTCAATTGCGCTGGCTGGGAAACATTCCAAATGCGGATGGTCCCATCTTGCTCACCGGTCAGCAATTCTTTGCCGTTTGGGCTAAATTCGACACTGTTGATAATGCCGGTGGCTCCGTTGAGCTTGGCCGTCTCCACGCCGGTTACGGTGTTATAAAGTATCAGGGTACCATTGTTGCCGGCAACGGCGATATTGACACCGCTTGGACTGACGGCAACGTCTGACAAAGGCGGCCCTCCGACGCTTCCGAGAGTGGCTAGGAGTTTCCCCGTGCTGACCTCCCATATCTTCGCCGTTCCGTTGCCTTGTGCCGTTACCAGCTCCCGGCTGTCCGGGGTGAAAGCGACGGCAGTTACTTCTCCGCCTACTTTCAATACGACCGGGCTGCTACGGTGTGCGATATAGATACTGGCCGACCCGTTTACCGATGCTATGGCCAGAGCGTTGCCGTTTGGTGATACGGAGGCGGAAAACGTGGCCGCATTGTTGGGCGACACTATCTGACCGACTTGCTTTTTTGAAGCTAGGGAGAAGATTCCCACCGCTCCGTTGGCCGCGGCGGTTATGACCTCCGCCGAATTGGGACTGAATTGGGCGTCATAGAGCGGGGCACCCGAGGGTTGTTTCAAGGTGGCCAGCAATTTACCGGTTGCCGGGCTAAATACCCTGGCGTATCCAGAGAGGCTGGCGGTAAGGAGACCGGTTCCGTTGGAGTTATATGCGACTGAAGAGATGGGGGCAGAATCAGGTTCCTTGATGGTCTTGACAAGGGATCCGGTGGCAGTTGACCAGATACTGATAAAGCCGTCCGTGCTTACCGATGCCGCTTCTTTTCCGTTCGGACTAAAAGCGGCGTCTGTTATATCCGGCGTTCCCGGTTGATAAAGGAGAGCTTTTTGCTGCAGCTCGGGAAGAGTTTGACGAAGAGCTGCTTCGGCGCTTGCGGTGTCGGACTTCGAAAGTGCTGCCAGCGACAATTTCACGGCTAAAGCCGGATCCGTATAGGCCGCTCCTTCGGCTGCGGCTGCCAGTTTGTTGGCATATGCGTCTTGTCCGGCTCCGGGGCCGGAAGAAGATGTAAAACCCACCACGTCAAGGGCCACCGCTGCGACCAACAAGACAGCCAGTGCGGGCACAGCTAAGTTTCTGTGTCGATCGCTGCCGGAATGTTTTGTCGACGCTCTTTGTCCCGCAGCTTTCTTTTTGGCGGTTTTAGTTGCAGCAAAGGGTGCATCGGGGGAAGACAAGACGGATTGTATTTTCCCCAAGAGATCTTCTAAGGACTGCTCGTAGTTCTCATTGAACAGCCCTTCATCTGGTATACAAGGCGAAGATGCGAGACACGCGGGTACTTTCTCGTCGTTGACATGTTTGTATAACACCGTTATGACGGGTATGTTATTCCAAAGACTGTCTAATGTTTCCTGGAGACAGACGGCGTTTGTCAAAAAAGAAGGAGTCAGGATACATAATGTTATATCTGTATTTTCCCTAAGGTGCGATCTGTCGGTGCCGGTGACATCGTCCTTTTCTTTTCCGTCGGCAACGGTTTTGGTGATTTCATGACCCTTGACGGCTAAGGCCGAACGCAGGCGCTCGGAAAAGTCTTTGTCTGAGGGCGTGTGGGATATATGTATATTAGGCATAAGGGTTACTCACAAGATTAGAGGACATAAACGCTGTGTGCACATAAAAATATCCAAAAACTCTGCAAGACTGGTTTTCGGCTCTTAAGACTTTGACATATGCAACATTTAGTAATAAGCTAGCGCTTTCTCGTGCTGCTTGTCAAGACGACGGGTAATTATTTAGCGGACTGTCTTTAATGGTATGATAACCCCAGCGGCGACAAGAAGTTACAGTCTCATAACAAAGCTATTTACTACCGGAAAATATTTACCAAGGCGTAATATCATAGATATCAAGAACGTATACCCAATGGTATTTTGGGATACATGAGTTTTTGAGGTAAATTATTCAAAAAAAGCTTTAGCCTGCATTGTTATAAGGAAACCGATGCTTTATCCTGGTTAGCAAAGTCAAGTAACATCTCACGCTAAATTTCCCGGAGCCAATTGGCTATGGGATATTGTGAGAGTCGACGCTATGACTTTATAAGTTTATAAGTACGGTGAGGTGAGCAACCATGGTTGCAATTGCGGTGATTTTATTAGTCGCCCTT
>JAJZMK010000149.1 GCA_021798275.1 Actinomycetes bacterium
AATCGCCGAGTGATTGTATGGGACACCGGCTTTTCTAAGCCGTAATAAGATCTGACTGAGTTGTAAAAGCTTGGTCGCAAAAGGTCAGTGTGCGTTACGGCTTTAGTAAATTCCGGTGTCCTTAGTCATAGCAGCGCGCGATCAATTTTTGTTGTAACTAACTCTTTATGCAACTTTACTTGGTTAGATATTGAGTTCGGCTACTTGACCTACCGCTATTACACTGTTTGACGGCGATGGAATCTGCTTTGGACCTCAGCCAAGCCCATAGCCAGATGTCTAAAAAGTAACAGCTAAAAAAGAGACTTGGCCGCGGCGTCCAAAATCGGTGATAAACTAATTTGACTACCTGAAAAGGCTTAGCCTTTTTGACGCGATGATCCGGCTTATCGATATTGCTTAGTAACGGTCGTCATCATCGGTCGTCATGTAGAGAATGAGGAGAAAATGGCAGAGCAGCGCATTACAATGGTATATCCGCCCATAGAGGATCTTTTGGATGTGGCCGGATCTAAATTTACCTTGGTTACCTTGGCTTCAAAGCGCGGACGTGAAATCAATTCTTATTTTAACCAATTGGGAGAAGGACTGGGTGCCATTATCCCGCCTCAAGTGGCATCAATAGCCAGGAAGCCACTGACAATTGCTCTTGAAGAAATTGCCGCAGGTAAAGTCTTGCCGTTTTTCGAAGACGAAGAAGAAATTACAGACGAGACAAAAGCCGACACCGAAGTTTTTGAGAGCGCATTAGATGATGAAACCGAGACTCAAATCGCCACTACCGGTGATTTGGGCGACAAAGATGTAGTTTCTGAAGACGATTCTCAAGTAAAAGACGAAGATTTGGCTGTAGATGAGGATCTACCTCTAGACGCAGGCTAAGCTTTTTTGCTTTGTATCCCCACGGCATCCCTTCGCTTCAGAAAATAGTCATTTATCTCCACTTTTGCTCAGGTTTTCTTATCGCTATCTTGGCATTTAACTTGAGCTTTTTACCATACTTGGCCATAATTTGAGCTCCGAGGTTCTGTGCGCGCTAAGCTGAACGCGAGATATGTCTGACAGCGTTTTTAAGTCGAAAACTATTGTTCTCGGGGTTTGCGGCAGTATCGCGGCTTATAAAGCCGTATCTCTTTGTCGGGAATTGGTATTGTCCGGAGCCAGGGTCATCCCGGTTATGACCAAGGGGGCCCGGCAATTTGTTCATGAGAGAACTTTCTCCGTCATTGCCGGTGAGCGGGCCAAAACAGATTTATTTACAGATGCCATGATTACCCCTCATATCGAATTGGCCAAGCAGGCCGATCTGATTGTCGTCGCCCCCGCCACGGCCAGGATCATCGGGGAATATGCCAATGGGATCTCGCGGGATTTACTTTCATCACTACTATTGGCGGCGCGCTCTCCTGTTATTTTTTGCCCGGCCATGCATACCGAGATGTGGGAAAACGAAGCGGTAAGAGAAAACGTAGGGACTCTTTTGAAACGGGGAGTTTTATTTATAGGTCCAAAAAGCGGCCTTCTCTCCGGTGGAGATATTGGACAGGGGAGGTTTGCCGATCAAGACGAGATTATATCCGGCTTAGAAACGGTGCTTTCCTCCCGGATAGACTTCGTAGCCGACCCGGAGAAAAATCATCGGAGAGAAGAAACACCTCCCTCATCCATCGCCGCCCATGATCTCAGGTATCTGACAGGAAGCGATTCTTCACCCTTTCAGGGTAAAAAAGTATTGGTAAGTGCCGGCGGGACCAAAGAACCGATCGACAACGTGCGCTATATAGGAAACCGTTCTTCAGGTAAGCAAGGCGTGGCGCTGGCTTTGGCGGCTGCCGGGCGGGGAGCGGAAGTGACCCTCGTCATTCCCAAGGATGCAGCCGCAATAAATACTCGCGCTTTTCAACCGGAAGAGAGAGAAACCGGCTCGGGTGACAAAGTGGAAAGCGTTTTGTTTGATCCCAATTCTCGACAGGGAGAGATAAAAGTTATTTACGCTCAAACTTCTGCGGAAATGGACGATGCCGTTACCGGTAATTTTCCGGGGGCAGATATTTTGATAATGGCGGCTGCGGTGGCTGATTTCCGGCCAAAAACCGTATTGGGCAACAAACATCACAAAGAAGAAGGACCACTCCGGTTTGAACTTGAAGAGACGGAAGATATTTTAAAAAAGTGCACGACAATGAGACATTCCGGTCAAATTGTAGTTGGCTTTGCTGCCGAAAGTGGGAGCGATGATCTCTTGGAGAGGGGAAAGAAAAAGCTCATTGCAAAAGATCTTGATATGATTGTTCTAAACGATATCTCAAGAGACGACGTCGGTTTTGAACAGGGATACAATGAGGTTATCATCTATCACAAGTCGGGTCGGATATCAAAGGTGGCCCGTAGCTCAAAGTTGGAAGTGGCAAATCAGATCTTGGATGAAATAGGGTTTTTGCTTGGCCAAGATGGAATGTAGGTATAGAAATCTCCACAAGCTAATTGGAGATAGAATACCGGCCTCGCTTCTTCTGTGCCATAATGGAATTTGTATAAATAAAAACTTATCGGCGGATAGATTTACTTTTTATGAAATTATCTGTGAAAAAATTTTAGGTCGAATGCGTCACAATGCAAAAGTATAGTTACGCAAAAGCATAGTTACAAGGAGATATGAATCGTGGGCAACAGCTTTACTTTTACTTCGGAATCGGTTACCGAAGGCCACCCCGACAAAGTCGCCGATCAAATATCGGACGCCGTTTTGGATGCGGTCCTTGCAAACGACCCTTACGGGCGCGTTGCCTGCGAAACGGTTCTCACCACCGGCCTGGTTGCCATAGTCGGCGAGATCACCACTTCCACCTATGTAGATATCAGCC
Organism: Actinomycetes bacterium; assembly: GCA_021798275.1. Classification (GTDB taxonomy): domain Bacteria; phylum Actinomycetota; class Acidimicrobiia; order Acidimicrobiales; family Bog-793; genus JAJZMK01. The sequence goes on from JAJZMK010000149.1 coordinate 2,865, forward strand.
GGGTGGCAAGAGAGACTATTTGTCAGATCGGTTATGACAACGATGCCGCCGGTTTTGACGGCAACGCCTGCGGCGTCATAGTGTCCATAGGCGAGCAGTCCCCCGATATCGATCAGGGTGTCTCCAAAGCTTACGAAGTGAGAGAAGGCTCGGAGAACCAAGACGTTATTTCCAATCAAGGAGCCGGCGACCAAGGGATGATGTTTGGTTTTGCCGTAGACGAAACCAACGATCTTATGCCTCTGCCGATCTGGCTGGCCCATAAACTTTCTTTTAGGTTGGCCGAGGTTAGGAAACAAAATATCCTTCCTTATCTCCGTCCGGACGGAAAGACGCAGGTCAGCATCAGATACGAAGACGACAAGCCTGTCTCCCTCGATACCATAGTTATTTCCACCCAACACGATTCGAGCGTCGACGTCTCTCCGTCATCTTCTCTTATTACAGATATCGTTGAGAACGTCATCAAGCCTTGCTTACCAGAAGGGCTAGATACTACCGGCTATAAGGTATTTGTCAACCCTACGGGTCGTTTTGAACTGGGAGGCCCTAAAGCCGACGCGGGCCTGACGGGTAGAAAAATCATAGTCGACACTTACGGCGGCATGGCCCGTCACGGAGGCGGGGCTTTTTCCGGCAAAGACCCATCCAAGGTCGACAGATCCGCCGCTTATGCGGCCAGATGGGTAGCTAAGCATGTCGTGGCGGCCGGAGCGGCGACACGTTGTGAAATACAGATCGCCTACGCCATCGGCGTGGCCAGACCGGTGTCGGTGATGGTGGAGACTTTCGGAACGGAACGGGTGGATCCTTCCAAGATTTCCGCCGTTTTGGAGGAATTGTTTGACTTGCGCCCGGCGGCTATTATCGCCGATCTGGACTTACGCCGGCCCATCTATAAGAAAACCGCCGCGTATGGTCACTTCGGACGCAACGATCCGGACATGACCTGGGAATCTTGCCCGAAAGTTGACGATTTGCGAAGAGCTCTCGGCCTCTAGGAAACATTTCCGGCAAGCGCTATATCGTGTCGACGACGACTGGGGTATCTGCTGCCGGGATGGCTTTTCATTCGGTGGATATATCTCGGGAGACGACGGTCAAAGTATTGCCTGACGTGGCGGGACTGGACAAGTGTTTCGATTATTACGTTCCTACGGAGTTGAAAAGCTCTCTCCGGGTGGGTGCAATAGTTCGGGTGAGCCTAAATAACAGAAAAGTACGGGGATTTGTCCTCAGTATCGACCAAAGCTCAAGTTTACCGCCCGAAAAACTTTCCGAATTGTTGCCCGTTGAAAAGTTCCTATCCGTCGGCCCCTCCGGGGAAGTCATAGAGTTGTGTCAATTCGGGGCCTATCTTTATTGCGGGCGCCTGAGGGCTCTACTAACGTCTGCCAAACCTCCCAGACAGATTCCAGATTACAGATCTGGTTCTTTTTCCGAAGTAGATCCCGGCAAAACAGATTTCTCCGAAGCAGGTTTTACACCGCTTGCGCAAAACAGCCAAGCCATAGAGTATGTGACTTTGCGTAAAGCTCTGGCCTTGCCGGCAACTTTCTTACAGATATCGCCTTTTGCGGTGCGGTCCGAAATAACCGCCTCATTGCTTGCACTGCTGAAAGGCGAAAAAGCAAAATACTGCGATAACAGCGAATCAACCAAAGATCAGCCCGACGACAGGCAATTTTTTTCACAGGCGGCCAACTTGGATCCTTCGCTGGCTTATTTTCAGAACTTGAAACCTGCCGGGTCTTTGCTCGTGCTTACGGCGCTTAGAAAAGACGCCCGGCGCCTGTCGGCTTATTTGCGCAAACATCATTGGAGCGTGGCCGAATTCCCGGAGGAGTGGGCCAAAGCGGCCTCTGGTGAAGCAGATGCTGTAGTGGGCACCAGGCAAGCGATATTGGCAACCGTCGATAAGATCGGGGCAATAGTTGTATTTGATGCCCATAGCGAAGCTTACCAAGAAGAAAGAACGCCCACTTGGAAAGCGACCAGGCTGGCCCTTCAAAGAGCCAAGAGACTTGGTGTACCCTGTATTTTTATATCGTCTGTCCCCAGCGTTTCTTTACTATCTGATGTCGAGCACCTTGTCATGGCTTCCGGGCAAAGAGACAAAAGATGGCCTTACGTACAAGTTATCGACAGACGCCTGGAAGATCCGAGATCGGGACTGTATTCTCCTCTGTTGGCCTCTCTTGTCTCCTCCAGATTAAAAGAGGATTCCAGGCCCGTGGTATTTATCTATAACCGTAAAGGTCACTCCCGTCTCCTTGCCTGTGATAACTGCGGTGAATTGGTACGTTGTGAAAATTGTGGGGGGGCCTGCGAGACGGTATCTATTGACCGAGGTAACCTGCCAACTTCTTCTCGTCATTTTGAGCCTTTTCAAAATGTAGATCATCTGGTCTGTAGGCTGTGTGGGGAGTCAAGGCCCGTAGTCTGTCTGGTCTGTAAAAGCTCAGGAATGAAAACCTTAAAACCCGGTATCACCAAAGTTGCCGGGGAGCTGAGCGCTCTTTTGGGTGAAGAAGTTACCGAGGTTACCGGTGATGATGTATTTGAAATAACCGGAAAGCAGATCCTGGTCGGCACAGAAGCCGTGCTGAATCGCGTCAGTCGGGCATCGGTCGTCATCTTCTTGGATATCGACCAGGATATCCTCAGGCCGAAATACCTGGCGGCGGAAAAAGCTTTTGCACAGATGGCCGCAGCCGCCAGATTGCTGGCCCCGGCTTTATCAGAACGCGAGGCAAGGGATCCGAAAAGGCGACTAGTGATTCAGACTAGGATTCCCGAACACCCCGTTATCAGGGCGATATCACAGGGAGATCCGTTTTTACTGTTCGAAAGCGAGAGGGATATCAGAAAAAAACTGAGACTGCCTCCTTATAGCGCGATAGCGCTGCTTTCGGGCGATAAAGCGGAATCGGCGGTGGAAAATCTCCGCTTGCAAGGCGATAATCTGGAGCTGGCCGAGCTTGATAAAGGCCGTTTTCTAATAAGAGCGGAAAACGAGATCTCTTTGGCCAAAGCCCTCGGGGATTCCGGTTTGCCGGCAAGAAACGTTAAGATTATAGTAGATCCCGCCGATGTATGAAATTGTGGGCCGATTAACTGCTATATTGGCAACACTACCGGTAAAACGGCTCCGTCGCGGATATCGGTTATCAACAATATCCGGCTACGCCATAGCGGCGGGGTCCGATAAGCTACAATGGATAAGACAACCACTTTAGTAACAAAGTATTGGAGCGAAGGTTTTCTAAAGCTAATGCAAGAAAAGTCAACGATAATTTCAGAATACGGACTACATCAAACCGATACAGGTTCGCCCGAGGTTCAGGTAGCCTTATTGACTGATAGAATTAATCACCTGACGGAACATTTAAAAGTTCACAAAGGTGATCACCACACCAGAAGAGGCCTAATGAAGTTGATAGGTCACAGAAGGAAACTTCTGGATTACACCAGAAAAAATGACGTAGAGCGTTACCGTTCTCTTATAGCGCGGCTTGGCATACGTCGATAGATACCCACAAGGGTTGTCGAAAATCGGCAACCTGCTTTTATAAAAATTAATGGTTAGGCGTCTGCCCTTGTTGCTCCAGCTGCCAGTCGTCGCTCTCTCTGTTAGAGGTAGCGACGACTGGGAACTGGTATTTAAGGAACGGGCGCCCAGAACTCCATAAAGGAGAATAATGGCTGATGCCGTAACAGTCTCGGCGCCTATTTCAGGCACGGACAAAACACTTACATTCCAGACGGGAAAACTGGCCCGTCAAGCTGACGGAGCTGTGCTGGCTCAAATCGGAGAGACGGTGGTACTTGTTACCGCTACGGCTTCCAGATCCGTCAAAGAAGGTCAGGACTTTTTCCCTCTGACAGTTGACGTGGAAGAGAGGATGTATGCCGCTGGGAAGATTCCCGGTTCATTCTTCCGCCGTGAAGGTAGGGCCACCGACCAAGCCACGCTGACTTGTCGGTTGATAGACAGACCTCTCAGACCGTCTTTCCCGGAAGGCTTTCGAAACGATGTCCATGTGGTGGCCACAATATTTGGTGCTGATCAGGAAAATCCCCATGACGTGCTGGCTATCAACGGAGCCTCCGCTGCCCTGATGATTTCCGGCGTACCTTTTGACGGTCCCGTAGGGGCTGTCAGGTTGGCATTTTCCGCATCGGGTACCTGGATAGCCAATCCCACCTACCAAGAGGGCGATGCTTCCACTTTTGAGATAGTAGTGGCTGGTAGAGCAGTCGAAAAAGACGGCAAAGAAGACGTAGCCATTATGATGGTGGAAGCTGGCGCTACGGAAAAAGCTTTTGACTATTTTGACGAAGGTGCCCCTAAGGTTACCGAAGAAGTCATCTCCGAAGGACTTGAAGCTGCCAAAGTATGGATCAAAGAGTCGATTTTGCTGCAAAAACAGTTGGTGGAAAAATTCGGTTCGAAGCCGACGATAGAGTACGAGCTTTTCAGTGACTACAGTGATGAAATATTTGAAGCCGTCGTTGCTTTTGGCGCTGATCTTATCAAAAAGGCCAACTCCATCACGACAAAACACGAGAGATCCGATGCCTTGAAAGCTGCATCTGAAGAGATCAAAGCGGCACTTGAAGAGAAGTTCCCCGACAGTCAAAGAGCGATAGGGGCGGCAATCAAGTCTTATACTAAAAAAATAGTAAGACAAAGGATCATAGAAAACGGGAAAAGAATAGACGGCCGCGGCGTCAAAGATATAAGACCACTTTCCGCAGAAGTCGGTTTGATCTCCACTGCGCACGGGTCAGGTCTTTTTGAGCGCGGCGATACTCAGGTCTTGAATATAGCCACTCTAGGTATGCCAAAAATGAATCAACTGCTCGACACTATCGGCATAGAAGAGCATAAACGCTATATTCATCACTATAACTTCCCCCCTTACTCTACCGGTGAGGTGGGCTTTATGCGAGGTCCCAAGAGACGTGAAATCGGTCACGGACTTCTTGCCGAGCGTGCCCTGTTGCCAGTGATACCTTCGGAAGATGATTTCCCTTACACTCTCAGACTCGTTTCCGAAGCAATTTCATCCGATGGCTCTACTTCCATGGCCTCTGTCTGCGGCTCCACCTTGTCTCTAATGGATGCCGGTGTTCCTATCAAGGAGCCGGTAGCCGGTATCGCCATGGGTCTGATAGCGGAAGGCGACAATTATGTTACCTTGACCGACATTCTGGGTGCGGAAGACGCTTTCGGGGATATGGACTTTAAAGTTGCGGGAACAAAAGACGTAGTTACCGCTCTGCAGCTGGATACCAAAATAGACGGCTTACCGGCCGACGTGCTTTCCAAGGCTTTGGACCAAGCCAAGGAAGCAAGGCATAAGGTTTTGGAAGTAATCCTTGGAGCTATACCTGCTCCCAGGTCGGAAGTGAAACTTATTGCTCCAAAAATCATATCCTTTGAGATACCTCTCGATAAAATAGGCGAGGTAATAGGACCCAAGGGCAAAGTGATCAACACTTTGCAGCAGGAGACGGGTGCTGAAATCGGCGTGGAAGACGACGGACATGTCGGCAAAGTCACCATAGGAGCCAAAGACGGAGCGGCGGTTCAGGAAGCCAAACGCCGTATCGGTGAAATCCTCAACCCGCCGGTTGCCGAAATAGGCACCGTCTATACGGGCAAGGTGGTGAGTATCACCAAGTTTGGCGCATTCATCAATATCTTGCCGCAAAGAGACGGATTGCTTCATATCTCAAAGCTGGGCACCGGGAAAAGAGTGGAGAAAGTGGAAGACGTTCTTCACATGGGGCAAGAGTTGAGTGTTATCGTCATGGATATCGATGATCAAGGGAAAATCTCACTGGCCATGGCTGGTGACGACACTTCAAAAGCGCCTCGGGAAGAGGACAGCGACCGTGGAGAAAGTGACTCTAGTGACAACCATGACGATACAACATCGTCTGCCAAGAGTGATTCTACTGATTCCCAATACGTTGTTTTTGAGGATGAATTCAATGAAGAGATTGCTTCGGAACTTGGGGATCTCGGTTATGCCAGCGAGAGACCTTTTGCCTCGCCAAAGAGAAATTTCAGGCCGGGAGGGCCTAGGAGACGAGGCGGTCCGAGGCGCTGATTAACTCTTCAGAATTAGATGGCGGTATCCGTGTCGTTACCGAATGTATGCCTTATTCGGATGCTGTTTGTCTTGGTTTTTGGGTCGGCACAGGCTCCAGGGATGAACCTGACAGCCTGGCCGGCGCATCACATTTCTTAGAGCATCTACTATTCAAAGGTACTTCAACCAGAACAGCTCGGGAAATAGCCGAACAAGTTGACCGTGTCGGTGGAGATATGAACGCTTTTACCACTAAGGAATACACAGCGTTCTACATCAGATTGTTAGCTGAAGACATAGACTTGGGACTGGAAATATTGTGTGATATTTTAACAGACCCTTCCTTTTTGCAAAAAGAGGTTGATTCCGAGCGCCAAGTAATTTTGGAAGAAGTCTTGATGCATATGGATGAACCGTCGGACTTGGTCGTTGAATATCTTTTTGAATCCCTATATCCCAATCATCCCTTGGGACGGGAGGTGCTTGGGACACCGGAAATTATTTCCACTATCGGAGTAGGGGAGATAAGATCATTTTTCCAAAAACACTATTTACCGAAAAACATAGTTTTTTCTGCAGCCGGAAATATCAGTCACGACAAGATATCCGGTTATATATCCGATAATTTCCGTTATCAAGCAACCGGTGAGAGACCCAATCGTAGACCACCCAAAGATCAAGTTGTTTCCCTAAAAGTGACTCAGCGTGATACGGAGCAGGCTCAATTGGCTGTCGGTTTCAAGGCGGTGGACAGACATTCTCCATACAGGTATGCGTTGTCCGTTGTCAATCAAATATTGGGTGGAGGTCTTTCATCCAGGCTTTTCCAAAAAATACGCGAGGAGAGAGGTCTGGCTTACTCAATAGGTTCAGAAAGAGTTTCTTTTGCTGATACCGGAGCTTTGATGATATCTGTCGGAACCAATCCCGCCAATGCATGTCAAGTCCTGGACTTGGTTGACGGTGAAATAGAGGAAATGGCCCGTTCCGCGATCACGGAAAAAGAGTTTGAGTCGGCCAAAAAGCATCTAGCCGCGGAAACATTGCTTAGTATCGAAGACTGTGGGTCTCGTATGTCAAGAATAGGCGCCTCACTTCTTTTACATGACGACGTAATTACAGTGGAGGAGGTCGTCTCTAGGATCAACGCCGTCACCATGGAAGATGTGCGGTATATAGCCGCGGAAGTATTTAACTCAAATCGCAGTCTTTCCGTTGTGGGGCCTTTCTCCAAAGAAGAGTGGGAAGGATTCTACTCTTAGCGACCTTTTCTTGGTAGCGAACAAGACTTGTCAAACCTCTGCCCTGAAGAAATACCGAGATCCTCGCAACCATGTCAGGTGACATAAAAGTGGTATTAGTAATGTAATGTAGCTTGCAAATTATGCCAACTTTTTGGATTTTGATTCTCTAGACTCTAGTTCCCCTAAAATAGACCATCTATAAGGGCATGATTGTTTTAGATAGATGATAATGTAGGCATGGATTATATAAGTAAAGATTAGTTCAATATTATATTGACATAAGCTAAGTATTATATATAATAATAGTAAGCATGCACGTGGATACTAGTGCTAATCGCAATTTGCCACCTGCTATTTTACTGAGAGAAAGCTAATGTTGTGATACCGAGACTGGTGTTGGGTCGAAGGACCGTTAGGTTGGCGTATCTCCGAATCATCATAGGACTTATCTTGACTCTGGCATGGGCCTATGCTTGTTTAGTTCTGTTATTTATTGGTGTCTTCCTGGCTCCTCCTGTTTCTGGTATTGTGTCGGTATTATTTATTTTGACTTCCCTCTCTGCGATGGTGTATGTTGCGGTTTACAAGCAGGTAAGGTATCTAATGGCCGCCGGTCGCTTCAGCGATGCCATTATCGACGAGATTGTCGATGACGTGCTCTCTCATGGGCAGACAACTGGGGAGTTTGCCCGAAATCATCCGTATGGTCAAAAAGAACGCTTCACTCGCGACATCGAACTGTCGGAGAGCGAGAAGGTTAATGCCAGTCTTGAGGTAATCAGGATTGTCCTGACGAAGGGTCTCATGGTTGCTGGGGAGATGTCGAAACTTAATCCTGAATCGAAGCTTCTTTATTAAAGAGCGTGGCTGGAAAGGGTTGCATGAACGCAGAGGGTTAGGTCCCAAGTCTCTTGTCGCGTGGGACATGAATCCGACGACCGCGTACGAACGCATCGAACGGGAGTTGCGCACACTGGGCCGTTTACCGGAGATCGGCGAAGTGTGCTGTCTAGAGAACACCTTAACTGGAAAGGAACGCGGCCTTGCCATGCTCGACGAGGTGAGCCGCCGCTTCAACCGCCGTAGCCTCGCACATAGTTATTGATTCCGCTGCTTTTTTAAAAAGGAGTGCCTAATGCGTGATGACTCAAGTGTGTCAACCCGAAGCTCGCTCGCGACCGTCATTTCGAGGCTTGTAGTGGTAGTTGTGGCCTTTGTTGACGTGGTGATGCTGACCGTCGATGGCTACGTCTTGGCCTGGGTCAGTTTTGCCATGGTGAACGGCTGGCCATATTACTGGTGGCTAACCGTGAGCATCACCCTTGCAAGTTTCCTCTTTGTGGCTGCAGTCGCGAAAGTAATTGTCATAAGCATCTCTAAGGATCATGAAGGAGGTCGTAGCCTACGTCGCACGGTCTTCTTCGTTTTTGCTCCAGCAGCGGTAGGGCTAATGCTCTCCTTCACAGACATCGTTCTCATAGTGCTGGCCAACCACTTTTTTTTCTGACAGGAACTTATGGGTTGGTGGTCCCAGGCTTGTCAGAAAAGATGTCGCTTCTAAATATAGTTAATGGGGACGAGAATGGAAGATGCTTGGCCCTACAGAAACGGTATCGTGCTTCGTTGAAGGTAAGACCGGGTTTTTAAAGAAAGCACTGGGTATCTTATATCATACCGGTTTGATAATTGTACCTGCGACGGAAAGATCACTTTTAGTAGCGGGAGTATAGGGGAACGGGAAATTAGAAATATTTGTTAAGTAGATTTTCATATAGGCAATTCCTGGGAATTGATTGGAGCCAAAGTACTCATGTGACAGTAAAATTATGACAGTAAAATTATCCCCCTCAGATAAGTCAAATCCCAGGCAGAGAGGGATTTCTTGGGTAGCAGGGGTAAGTTCAGGCTAAAGAAACCCTATGCATGAATCCATAACGCTATATGGCGCATCGGTTCGAAATTGAAAGAGTAAATTGTCCCCTTGTAACTTACATTTTGACATCTGCTCAGCCAACATCATAGGTTGTTGCTAGCTTAGTTGGTGTACACCTTTTTTCTGGGAACCTCTTCTTGGCCTCAAGGGGATATATTCTTTATATGTAAATTTATATTTAAATTTAGATAATTATTTTAACATTATTCTGAGGTTCCCCAGACAAAGTAG
>JAJZMK010000066.1 GCA_021798275.1 Actinomycetes bacterium
AGACCTAAATGATAAGATAGTATAAGTTGTACATATTTCGGGAAGTAGCGCAGCTTGGTTAGCGCGCAGCGTTCGGGACGCTGAGGTCGGGGGTTCGAATCCCCCCTTCCCGACTGATTATTTTTCGGCACTTACTTTCCTATATTCTGTAGCTCAACCTTTTATACTTCTAAATTGCTATATTTACATAGTTATATTATAATTTATAAAACAATATATTAGAATATAATACTGATACATACTTCCATCTTTGATAAGCATGCCTACAACTGGTTGTGAAGTTATCAATTACCCAAAAGGTATATTGCAAAACATCTACTTGGGATCGTCAATAACTTTTTACACGTAAAGTTAGATATATTGGTCTGCGCTCCAAATGGCAACCCCAAAAAGATGTTTTGCTAAAAAGATGTGGGTAGGTACAACGTGAGTTACCCACATTGTCCCTACCCACAAGACTTAGAACTGCTTTTTTACTTATCGTGGCAGCAGTTCATACATTCCTTCTATCTAGTGACGCAAAGAACCTCTTAGCAGAGGTCCCCGTCCAAAACCAAAGCCTGGCATCGGCATAGGCGGTATCCCTTTTGTCGAAAGAGCCGGACTGGCATTTTGCACCAATTGTAGTGCCTGCTGTGGGAACCAAGCACCGGCAGCCGGATCTACCATACCCCATAAGGGGTCAAAGGCAGCTTGTCCGCTTGAGGTGGTAGGCCAGCCGGGTTGAGTATAGTCGTTGTAATCCCATGCCCTGGCTCCTCCGGCAGAGTCACACTGTCCGTCTGATTGTCCGGGTGTTTTCACCCAAAGATAGGCATCCAGGAGAGGAACTCCCGTGTCGGTAGTCGGAGCTAGTCCAAGACCTGCTCCCGGCGGATTACACCAGTTCCCGCTAGCCAAGGAAGATACTACGCTTGCCGGTTGGTTGTAAGGAGAATTTGCATATGCTGACATGTCGTTTGGACCTTGACCGTTACGGCTTGTATCGATCACGAAATGCGTCGTAGCTACAGCCGTACCCATATTAGCGGCATACCAGGCTGTCGATAGACTCCAGGTGCTGAAGTTCGACGCAGTCGCCGGGTAATACTGGCTAGCGCAGTAATTGTAGTGTCCCAAACGCCATCCACCTTGTTCTGGGTCATTGGCAAAAGCTATACAGTCAGAAATCCAGGTTCCATAGTCGATTAGTTGGGGAGTCGGTTGGTAGTTGGAAACATTCAAGAAGAAACCTTGTGCTTTTTGAACGCCGGCTTCGACTAATTCCTGAGCTATCTGTCCGACACCTAACCAAGCGCTGTGTGTGCCGTCCAGATAGACACTGGTCTGCGGATCTTGTTCCAACACATTGACGCCGTAATTCAATTCGGCATAACGTTCTGTATCGGTAAAGGGATAGTTAGAGGCGGAACAAGTCGAAGGCAACAACCCCAGGCTGTCCGGCTCAAGAAGAACAACTGCTTTGCCTTGTCCGATACCGGCGGCAACGGCGCTGATCCATGCGTCATAAGCGGTTTCGGTCAATGCCCCTCCTGCTGAATATTGGGCGCAGTCCCTACCGGGAATGTCATATGCCACAAAGACCGGAACGCTCTTCTGTAAAGCGGCTTCAAACATCGTAGTGCGCACCTGGGTTTCAACTTGAGCCGGCGTACCTCCCGTCAGCCAAACGGCTTGTGGGGTCATTTCCATAGCGGTTATGAGCTTTGCATCTTTTACGTCCCCTTGTCGTAAAAGTTGTCTTGTCTGTGCCAGAGCACAAGGCTGGGCAGGTGGGACAAACAAATTGGCATTTCCTAGAACATGTGTAGATGCTGTACCAGAAGATGACGTACCCGAAGATGAGGTACCAGAAGATGCTGTGCCAGAAGATGACATACCTGGCAAATTTGCATGCGGAAGACCGGGAAAGTGGAAGATTGGTGGAAGGGGTGGCGTCGCTGGTGCGTTATTGCAAGAAGCGGCTCCGCTCGAAGATCCCGTTCCAGAAGAGGGAACGGGTGGTGTTTGTATCGGAAAATTGCCAAGCCCAGGCCCTTGGTGAGGACCATGATGTGGATTGACAGGAGGAAGCGGCGTCGCGGCGGCAAAAGATACCGGCCCAGCCACTCCAAGCGCTAAAGCGGTGATACCTGTGGCTATAAAACCACTCCGCCATTTAAACTTACTCATAGAACCCCCTATGGATTACAATATGTATTTGTTACGGAAACTTTCCGTAACAAATACTGTAACTTAGAATTACTGGTTTGTCAACCTAAACCCAGTGAGAATCGGATCGGATGAAAATATCTGGAAAAGCGGCTGTCTCTTTCCCTAAGATGGTCAATCTCCTAGAGGTGATCGCTCATCATCGACTAAAGCTGCTTTGCCGCTATTACGGAGAGCAATACCTACCTAATAATGTGCGTAGATATGGTATAGGATTTATGGCAGGCTCTCATTGGCAGAAAATTGGATAAAAGATATGGAATCGACCCGTATAGATAAATGGTTATGGGCTATCAGGATGACTTCCACCAGACAAGACGCTACCGAATTATGCAAGGCTGGGCATGTAAGAATCAATGACAAGCCCGCCAAAGCTGCCAATACCGTCAGGCCGGGAGACAAAATAAACGTCCGCTTACATGCCGGTGATAAATCTCTGGAAGTGGTTTCCATTATTGAAAAGCGCGTTGGCTACCAAGTTGCCGTTACCTGCTATATCGACCATACGCCACCGGCTGAAAAAGATGAACTTTACGTACCTATTTTCCAGCGCGACAAATCAACCGGCCGGCCTACCAAAAAAGACCGTAGAGAGCTGGACAGGCTCCGGAAAAACTTCTGAAATAAAAAGTTTGTGTTTTAAGAAGAAGCCCCTATTTTTCGCAGCTCTTCTTCGTTAAGCATCAACTCCGTGCTCGCTGCGGAATCTAGAATTGTCTCTTTCCTACTGGAACCGGGAATAGGTATCACTTTATCTGAAAGAGAAAGCATCCAGGCTAAAACCACTTGCTGAGGCGATACTCCGTGATTCTTGGCCGCTTCTAATATGGCGGGGTAATTTGCTAATATGCTCTTTGTCCTGCCTATCCCCCCAAGAGGGCTCCATGGAATAAAAGCTATGTTGTTTTTATCGCAAAAATGCAATTCTTCTTCGCTGGAGCGAAAAATCAGAGAAAATTGATTTTGGACACTGACCAAATTACCGGGACCTAGAATTGACATAGCGGTTTTTATCTGATCTATATTGGCATTTGAGATTCCCGCCATCTCAATTTTTCCTGCATCCAAAAACTCTTTGAGCATCCCAACCGATTCTTCGTAAGGGATACTAGGATCGGGTCTGTGGTATTGGTAGAGGCCTATAGCTTCCACATTCAATCTTCTGAGCGAAGCTTCCACCGCCGCCCTTAAGTACTCCGGCCTGCCGTTTACATGCCAAGATCCATCCCCCGGCCTGTAATGTCCCCCTTTGGTCGCTACCACCACCGCACTTTTGTCTCCAGCCCAGCTATCAAGAGCTTTGGCAACCAATCTTTCACCATGACCTGTATCGGGACCGCCAACCGAATAAGCATCGGCTGTGTCGATAAAGTTTATTCCCGCATCAAGCGCCGCGTGTATGGTCTCAATAGATTGTTTTTCATCGGGTCTACCTTCGATAGACATCGGCATCTCGCCAAGGCCGATCGCACTTACTTGTTTCGCACCCAGATTCCTATAACGCATGGTTTCAAATCTCCTTTGAATATTTCATAGCTCACACTGTCGCATATCAGCATACCTAAGAACACCGGTAGGAGCGCGCGACACACGATCTTCAAGTAGAGTAGCGACAGATGAATAGTGATAGCCGGTCTGATGAAGATTCTAAACGGTACAAGAAAAGTACCTTTCCATAGTTCCATGACGAGCTAGCATGGCAGGGAACTTCCTTCTTTCCCGAATATAGGGCTGAAATATATTTCAGGTAATCATGTTTTTTTGGAAAACTTTTCCCACATCTTCTGTTTTTGGAAATCCCGATATATAGCCCTCACCTAAATAATCGCTTTCATACCTTCTACGGGCAAGTCCCCAGCGCTTTTATCGTAAAGGAACGGGTCTTTCCTCGCTATCAAGATTTTAGGTGAGCCGTGAAAACCGAGTTCGTGAGCTGTGGACGGCGATGTGGCCAGAACGGCCGGTAGCTCACAACCACAACCCCTCTTTGCAATTATCTGGCGCAATTTGCTTCATAACCGGTTCTAAATCCGGGCAATCTTTTATATGCACAACGGTGATCGTCACTATGAATCCTTCTATAATATTATGATCAATGTTCCAGTTAACTGGAATGTCAAGGGGTAGAAAATGAAAATCGGAGAATTATCGGAAAAGAGTCACTATCCGGCTAAAACAATACGCTATTACGAAGATATAGGATTATTGGATAGACCCACAAGGGATGTAAACGGATATCGCAATTACGATAACAGCGCACTCCAACAGCTGCAATTCATTAGGAACAGCCAAGCGGCTGGTTTAAAGCTGAAAGAAATTATTCAAATCCTTGATATCAGAAAAGAAGGACAAATCCCCTGTAAACATGTCAGACAATTACTCAGCCGTCGCTTGGAGGAGGTAACTTCCAGACTTGACGAATTACAGAAAGCCAAAGAGGATCTGGAACGATTGATGGCATATGCTGACTCATTTGATCAGATGAGCTGTGATGAAGAGTTGGTTTGCACAATACTAAACAGGATCAAATAGCAGTCGATACTAACTGACATTAAAATACTATTTTGTAAAAATTTTTTGTTAACCAGCTTTTTGCTTCGTCACACTTTTAGTTAAAATCACAAATTAAGTACCAATATTATCTGGTTATACAGATCAAGTGACCAGATACAGCAAAATGTTTACTTGTTATATAACATCTGGATTAGATGTTATATAACAAGTATTATTTTTACTTTTTTGCCTAATCTAAGCTTACAAAAGCGCACATACTCTGTACTTTGATCATATAACGCTTGTAATGTATCAAAACCATACCGTGTCTAGATCCTATGCCAAAAGATTTATGTCTCCACATGTTGTTGCAAAAATATCTTCTGACACGCCGGTAAAATATTTTAGAAAGAATTTTCATCCAATCAAGAAAAGGTATTTTCCTCTTCAAAATCCGGTGGAATAAGTGACACTTCGCTATACATGTCTTTCTCTCTTATTAAGAGTGCCACAGCAGCAGCCAGAAAAGACAGACCTGCACAAACCAACATGACGAAATGCATTCCGTTCAAATACGCAAGGTGACTTGCTTTTGTAAGCGCCTCTGTAGCGACCGTCTTTAGCTCTGTAGAAGAACCGCTGCCGGTTCCCTTGGTGCGAAACACCCCGGAAGTAAGGTTGTGTGTAAAGGTTTTCAATGCCTGAGCCGGCAGATATCTTACGGCTACAAGAGAAGAAAACGACGCCGATACTCTGGCAACAAATATCGCTCCTACGCCGGCTACTCCAACAGCCGGACCCAGCTGTTGGAAAGTTTCATTGATGGCAGAAGCAGTCCCGGCAAGTCCCGGTTCCATAATGGCTATGGCGGTGGCCGCTCTTACGGGATTGACCATACCTATCCCTATACCGGTAATGACCATACTTGGCACGAGTGCCGTCCAACCGGAGTCTACCCCGAACAAGGTAACCAGATATAGGCCGACTCCCGTTAGCACCATAGAGGTGGCGGCTAAAATCCTGACAGAGACTCTCCCTAGTAACCCTCCGGCAAGAGCGGCGGATATAAAAAGAGATAGGGTGAGAGGCAAGAATCTTATCCCCGCTTGATAGGCATTGAGATGGAGGTCGCCTTCCAGATAGAGCGCCTCCAGCAAAATAGTGGGGATAATCACCGCATTGGCTATAAAGGCCACGATGGAAATCCCATTGAACGCCATATTTCTAAATAGCCGCAGCGGAAATGCCGCCGATTGACCTTTCCTCAATTCGACAAATAGAAAAATTATCAGAGAAACAAAACTTGACGATAACTCGGCGATCACACCGCTATTTACCCATCCGTCGGCGCTACCTTCCACCAAACCTACGACAAGTAAAGCGCTTGCTAGAGCAAAGAAAAAGACTCCACCGAGATCAACTTTGGGAACCTCGTTTTGCCGGAAAACATCGTTGCCTCCGCTTGCCACGGAAGATACCCGCTTTGGAGATATTTCCCGTTTGGATTCCGGCAGGAAACGAAAACCTAACGTTAAAGAAATAATTCCGATCGGAAGATTGATAAAAAATATCCACCTCCAACTAAAAAAATTGGTCAGAAAACCGCCTATCAGCGGGCCTAGGGCAATAGCTAAACCTGCCATACCTCCAAATATGCTAAAAGCCATGGCCCGTTCTTTTCCCCGGAATTCATGACCCAACAAAGCGGGTCCGACTGCAAAAAGTGCAGCAGCCGCTATGCCTTGCACTCCCCTTCCCGCAATCAGCTCGACAGGCGTGGAAGAAAGTGCACACACCAATGAAGATATGGCAAAGAAAAAGAGAGCCCCCAGAAAGACCCGCTTTCTTCCTTTTATATCCGCCAAAGATCCCCAAAACAACAAAAAGGAAGCCAGAGAGACGGCATAGGAATCTATCACCCACTGCAAATCAGAAAAATTAGCATGCAACGCGATACGGATTTGCGGGAGTGCAACATTGACAACCGTAAGATCCAACATCAGCATAAAAACACCGGCGGAGGCCAGTACCATAGTGACCAGCCGCCCGGCTTTTGAAACTTTTACATCCATTGAACAGACCTTTCTCAACAGTTATATCAGAACAACATATCTTTATATATTAATATACTCTATAAAAGAACAACTGTTCTCTTATAGAGTATATTAAATAATTTTTGCCGATAATCAAGCCGGAGTTTCTTTAGCGAGCAGTCATTTCCCGTAAGTCTCGATCTTGGGCACCTGGATTACTCTTAGACTAAGATGTATCTCATGGAGAGCGACTACAAGGAAGACCGGCATCCCAAGCGGTCTACCTACAGGGACAAGCGTCGGCAAGAAACCATAAGAGCGATTATGGACGGGGCAAAAAAACGACTGGAGGAAACTCCCACACTTGCTCTCTCCCTCCGCTCCGTCGCTGATTTGATCGGCATGGCCCCTTCCGCTGTCTACAGATACTTCGCCAGTAGGGAAGCCTTAATCACGGCTCTATGCGTAGATTCGTATAACAGTCTGGCAGACTATATTGAATTATCACTAAACCAAGATGAGGCAGATCACAAAACCGCCGGAGTAGCCGGCATGGCTGTGACAGATTGGAAAACATTATCTCGGAGCTATCGTCAATGGAGTTTGCACCATCCGGCTGAATTTGCCCTTCTCTTTGGCCCTCCTCAATCAAATGAAGTTACCGATACCGAGGCGACGATCAAAGCCGCTCGGCGTTTTGGAGATATAGGTCTGCAAATCTTTGCAAAGGGAATTGAATCCGGTGAAATTATTCTTTCCGGGGATGCAGCGAATAATCTAACAGCTGTAAGTAAGTCTTTTTCCGACTCTATTTTGGCTGCGACACTTAAAGAACCTACGACTTTGCCGATAGGTTTGATTTTGAGCGGATGGGCTTGTATTCATGGAGTAGTTTGCCTTGAGGTATTCGGATTTCTCTCCACTATGGTTATCAATACCGAAGTTTTCTTTGAAGAACACTTGAACCGGACAATGGAATGGATGGGTTTTAGAATATAAATTTTTTTCTGATATAACAACAGTTAGTGTTGCTGGTTTCTATTTGAGCTTATTGCTTTTACAGCTGTGAAGTAGGAGTTGACTCTATGGCTGACGGGGGAGGGCTCGAACCTCCAACCTCCTGATCCAAAGTCAGGCGTTCTGCCTATTGAACTACCCGTCATCGTTTTAAAATATTGTGTTTTAAAATATTGTCCGAGAATATCCGGCCATATGTACTATAGGCCAATATGTTTTAGACTCTTATGACTATATCATCAAAAATTACCTGAAATACCTTTACCACAAATCAAATACCGGCGCGCCGAGATCACAGTGTACAACTTGAGTCGCAACCAGTTTCGATATATAAGTAGACACCATGGCCACATGCATGACGAGATTTATATGTGGCATTTACCTTGGTAAAGCCCAGTTGCAAAGACGGCTCATCGATGTCTCTTCAATCCAAAAGCAGCTCGATACTTACAAAAGATCACATTCACAAAACATTAACAGCTTGGATAGCTATTTTAATACAGATTATCTAAATCACCGGAGAGGAGAATGCATCTTTTTGCGAACCTAAAAATGGCAATTGCGATATCACGATGAAAGCACAGGAAAAATTTTATTTAGGCGCCATATGTGAGGTTTACGGGCAGTTAGGATTACAAATAAGCAAATAGAAGTTGACTAAAATAGCTGCAGATAATCAAACCATCGAGCACAAAGACAGAACATATGAAAAACTCAAAGGCGTAAATTTGAAAAAGATACCGCTTACACCGCCAAAAACCTTACCCAAGAAAAAACGGTTTGCCCACTTCGGCGGTAGCGGACAGTTTTTTAAATTATTGCTTATTATCCCTGCCATGTGGATGGCTTCACCTTATTTTGTGACGACACAAAATGCATCAAAGACTAGATCCGATAAAATCGTCTCGAATACTCTAAATGACCTTGCGGTTATCGCAGACAAAGCTCCTGGCGTCGACCGGATCGGCAAGAAATATGAAAAACTAAGCAACTCGACCCAAATTGTCTTTACGCTGCTCCTTGCCCCGCAAAATACAAAAAGGCTGGCCTCAATGGCAGAGCAAGTAGCTACTCCGGGGTCTAAAACATTTCACCGTTATCTGACCTTATCCGAATTTACCAATAACTTTGGGGCCTCATTACAAACGATACGTTCCGTTGATTCCTGGTCTGCCAAGAACCATCTAGGTATCATTTCTGTGAGTAAAAATCGGCTTTCAATGGAGATAAAAGGGCGGGTAGGCCAAATTGAACAAACTTTTCACACCAAGCTTGCCGCATATCAAACGGGATTGTATAAAGATGAAATAGTCAACTTGGAACCTGCCTATATAAATAAGCGGTTGCAAAAGTCAATTGTGGGAATCGTTGGTCTAAACGACCTTCAAGCCTTGTCGCCGACCGACTTGATATATCGGGCCGGCGGAAAAGCAACCAAACAGATAAAAGAATCTATCCCGACAAATCAGCCCTCTTTGCGACAAAAAACCACCGCTGCTAAGAAACTTCTCCCGCAAAGTGATGCAAAGAATATCCTTCCATCAGGAAATAGCGTTAAAAAAGGAGCCTCCTCGCTCAGAGATCAAGCTATTTCCCCCACTCCTACCTCGTCTTGTGTCGCACAAATAAACAGTGGCCGGGCAGGTCTTAGTATCAACCAGATTGCCAACGCTTACGACTTTAACAACGCTTATCTAAGTGGCAACAACGCTGCACACACGACTGTCGCATTGATAGAGTTTGCCCCCGTTAGGGTCAGCGACATAGACCACTTCGCCTCCTGTTACGGCCTTCCCGATCCGATAGTCAAACAAATAAAGATAAGGGGAGGACCCGGCCATTACAACGCTTCAAGCGAACTTGAAGCGGAATTAGATACCGAAATGATTGTTGGCCTAGCCCCCGGCGTCACCATAGACATCTATGAAGGACCAGATAACGGCGGTAACGTCACGAATGCCACCGCCTATGCCGTAGAGGCGGCGGCTGTGAACAACCCGAATGTCAAAGTTATTTCCACTTCTTGGGGTGGCTGTGAACAAAGCGTCGGACCACAGGTATCATTGGCAGAAAATTATCTTTTTGAGCAATCGGCCTTGGAGGGGCAGACCTGGGTGGCCGCCGCCGGCGATACCGGGTCAACCGACTGCTACGGTCAGGTCAAAGGATCGCTCGGAAAACAGCTTTCGGTAGATGATCCTGCCAGCCAACCTTTTGTCACCGGGGTGGGAGGAACGACGCTATCCCTTTCTCCCGGGATCCAACAAAGCGCTTGGAATACCACCCTTTCCAGCCAGCAACCCGGAGCCGGAGGCGGGGGAACGTCAATCTTGTGGTCCATGCCCAATTATCAATTTGACACCCCAAAAAAGCTGAATGTGAAAAGCCAGTACGCTGTTTGTACTTCCGGTGCACCGGTACTTGACCCCTTCGACCAGAAAATAACCGAATTCAAAAGACAAAAGCTGTGCAGGGAAGTCCCCGATGTCTCAGCAGATGCCGGGACGCCGATGGCTACTTATTGCTCAATCGGATCTTCCTCCATCATAAACGGTTTTTGTTCTGCAAACGGTTGGACACCGATAGGAGGAACGAGCGCGGCTGCTCCCATCTGGGCCGCCCTATTTGCTCTGGCAGATTCTTCCGCCGCCTGCCAGGTGTCAGGACCGATCGGATTTGCCAATCCCGCTTTATATAAGATCGCATCCGGAACAGGTTATGCCTCAGCGCTCACCGACGTAAAAACGGGTAATAACGACTTGATAGGAACAGATGCCGGATATTACCGAGCCGGTAACGGCTACAGTCCCGTTACGGGACTTGGTACGCCTATAGCGGCCGGGGCCGGGGGTACGGGGGGATTAATCCAAAACTTATGTGCGTATGCCGCCACGCCGGCATACCTTACCGATCTGCCGGTTCCCGAGGTTACACTGTTGAAACCGGATTCGGCAAGAATGCGCGGAGGGGCTAAAATTATTCTCAGAGGTAAGAATTTTGATAAAGCCACATCCGTATACTTCGGCAACGCGAAAGCTTTGACATACAGGATTGTTTCAGACAAAGAAATTATAGCCGTTGCCCCTTCTCAAAAAGGCAGAGTACATGTAAGAGTCGAAAGTGCTTCCGGGAAAAGTACTAACCTACATAAGAATATATTTACTTTTCTTACCCCTCCCGTTATCAAAAAGATCACCGTAAACAGGACTTTTTTACAACATACATATCAACTCATTATCTACGGCAATTATTTTTATGATATAAAACGAGTACGATTCGGCCAGGTAGCAACCAAATATACGGTTCTCTCTTCCCGTGAAATTCTTGTGCAAATACCGCCTGGAAAAGGAAGAGTGGACATACGCATTATCACTAAAGGCGGAGAAAGCGCCCTTTCCAAGAAAGCTTCATACCTCTACTGATTCTGTCTTTCTACATAAAAGTATGGTTTGTCTAAAACGGGTATAAAGGAAACTGCAATTGTCGCATAAGAAAAGGGCACTTTGGCTAGCAACCAGAGATCTACGCTTGTCAGATAACCCCGCTTTGATCAAAATAGCTGCTCTACGTGATGTCACATGCTTATTTGTCCTTGACGAACGCCTTCTTAGGAGCAGCCAAGTGGGCATGAATCGTCTGTCCTTCCTTCTTGAATCTCTTGTTGATCTGAGAAAAAGCTTGAGAGAAATAGGATCTGAACTTTTCTTTCGCCAAGGACACTATGAGCGTGAGGTATTACTGGTAGCAAAGGAGACGCAAGCTGAAGAAGTTCATATACTAAATGACTTCTCCGGCTATGCAAAGTATAGATATAAACGGCTATATGAGCTACTAAAGTTGGAGGGAGTCAGTCTGATAGGACACCCGGGAACTTCCATAATAGAACCCGGACTTCTCTGTCCAAAAGCCGGTGGAAGTCATTTTAAGATCTTCACGCCCTATTACAGAGTCTGGGAAAATACCGACAGACGGGATCTATATCCGCGCATAGACAGGTTGGATACGACTTTTGACAAAGATCCCGGCAACATTCCGGATGCAGAAGAACTCAAAAGACAAGTAGAGACCTTTCTAAAAAACAATGGACGTCCCTCTGATGCGGCTCTTTATAGGGAACAATGTAAATTCTTACTCCATATTTCCCCGGATCGAGATCGGGGTGGCGAGCAAAAAGCTCATGAGACCCTGAACCAATTTATATCTTCTAAAGCTCTGTTTTCCTATGGTCAATCCTCCAACGATCTTGGATCGGCTGGCACATCCAGGTTGTCATCCTATTTACAT
>JAJZMK010000094.1 GCA_021798275.1 Actinomycetes bacterium
AGGTTCTGCACCCATAGAAGTTGGTTTGCCAATCAGTCCCGGATCACCGGAAGTATTTGGTTTGGAAGGAACTTGGAGCGGATCTAACAACGTTCCCACAAGCTTTACCCTAAACGGTCAGCCTTGTTCTGTCGCTACCACATAGTAGGCATCGCTATCGGTATCGATTATGCGGTAGCGACGGTCCCGTGTCCAAAATAGCCAACCCAACTACTCCCTGACCTCAAGCCACCATAAAGGTGGAGTGTCGTCAAGCGATGCGGTAGAGGCATGTCTAGTAAATAGGCGTATATCTCTTAGGAGCCGATATGTGGTAATTTACTGATATGATCAAAACCCTATCTTTTGGCAGAACAGGTCACGAAAGCACAAGAGTCATATTCGGAGCAGCCGGTTTATCGAATGCCACCGGAGATATCGCCGACTCTGTCTATTCCTTGATAGAAAGTTATGGAATCAATCATATAGATACAGCGAGAAGTTACGGTGACGCAGAGCTATTGATAGCTCCATGGCTGAAAAATCAAAGGAGTAAATTTTTTCTAGCTTCAAAAACGCTGGCCCGAGATTCTTATGGAGCCAGACGGGATTTGGAGCAATCATTGACCCGCCTCGGAACAGATCATTTGGATCTTTTACAACTACATGATTTGGTGGAAGATGGTGATTGGCAAACCGCCCATGGAAAGAGTGGAGCCGTAGAAGCTCTATTGAAAGCCAGAGAAGAAGGGTTGATCAGCTATATAGGCGTCACGGGACACGGGCTGAGGATACCAAAGATGCACCTAAAGTCTCTGGAGCGTTTTGATTTTGATACCGTATTGTTCCCCTACAATCCCGTTTTGCTGACCATAGATACCTATCGCCGGGATGCGGAAGCTCTAATTGAGAAATGTCTGGAAAAAAATGTTGCCATACAGACCATAAAGTCCATTGCCTGGCGACGCTATGAAAACCAAGATTACGACCAGGCAGATGAGAACCAAAAAAGAGTTTCCTGGTATGAGCCATTGTCCGATGAATCGGCTATCAAGCATGCCGTAGATTTTATATTGAACCAACCCGGTTTGTTTTTAGTCGCACCGAGTGATTGGAGACAATTGCCTAAGGTTCTTGCCGCAGCCGCATCTTCTCCGGCTCCTCTGGATCAAGATCTGATCAATTCCGATATACAAAGACTAGGCATCAAGCCTTTGTTTGACGGGAAAGAATTAGAAAAAATATAATATATATACGAAAGTCATGATATCTGAGTGTTAACTCTTATTCTTGATTTCCGGCATTGTCTTTTGATCGGACATATGTGACATACGTTCTGTATCCGCCGTCCAGATTTCGTACTTTGTAGCCAAGTTCTTGGAGCAAAGTAGTAGCCGTATGGCCGCGCAAGCCTATTTCACAGTAGACGATAAGATTTTTTTGTGGTATCTCATCCAATCTTTCCCTGAGCTCGTCAACAGGTATATTGATTGCTCCTTCGATATAGCCGTGCCTGAATTCCGACTTCGTCCTGACATCCAGTAAAGTCCACTCTGTTCGATCAAGGTTGTCGAGTTCGTCGGCTTCTATGGTATCGCATTCTCCGCTTAAAATATTTTCACTGATATAACCAAGCATATTGACCGGATCTTTTGCCGATGAAAACGGCGGGGCATATGCCAGTTCCAAGTCAGCCAGTTGATCGACTTTCAGGTTGCCTGCCATGGCCGTGGCTATGACGTCAATGCGCTTATCCACACCTTCCTCGCCGACAATTTGAGCACCAAGTATTTCTTTGGTATCCGGCGAGAAAAGTAATTTCATGTTCAAAGGGGTTGCCCCAGGGTAATAAGTCGCATGGCTATAGGGGTGAGCGCGGACGACGCGGTAGGGGATTTGCTTAGCGGCAAGTCTTTTTTCACTCCATCCAACACTGGCAGCGGTTTTGGAAAATACTTTAACTATCGCGGTTCCCATCGACGGGGACGGATGGGACTTGTACCCGGCTATATGATCAGCCACTCTTCTACCGTGTCTGTTGGCAACGTTGGCAAGGGCTATGAATGAAGGTTCAGAGGTAACCGAATCTACTTTTTCTATAACGTCGCCGACCGCATAGATATCTTCTTCGCTGGTTTGGTTATACTCATTTACAGCTATACCTCCGTGAGGGCCAAGTTTGAGTCCCACCTTTTGGGCCAGTTGGTTATCCGGGCGCACGCCTATCGCTCCGATGGTTAAGTCGGTATTTATTTCTCTGCCATCCGATAAAGTAACGGTTTTATCCGTTACTTTGGTGACGGTATGTCCCAGTGTGACATGTACGCCGTTTTTTTCCAATTCATCTAGGATCACAATAGCCATCTCCGGATCAAGGGGAGGTAGGACTTGATTTGTGCCCTCTATCAGATGTACTTCGAGTCCTTTAGCAATCAAGTTTTCGGCTATTTCCAGACCTATAAATCCGGCTCCGATGATTACCGCTGTTTTAGGTGTCTCATCGAGCCTGGCCAATAGCTTATTGGCATCCTCGACTAAGCGTAACGTATGGACATTCTCGTATCCGGGGATCGAAGGCTGTAGAGGCTTAGCCCCCGTGCTGATTACCAGCTTGTCATATGGCAATTCACGGATTGTCCCATCGTCTGACTTTTTGTAGATAACGACGTGGCGCTTTGTATCTATGTCGACAGCTTCATGACCGGTTCTTACATCTAAGCGAAAGCGCTTATACAGTGATTCCGGAGTCTGTAGGGTGATGTCATCTTCTCTGTCGATCAAACCGCCGACATAGTATGGCAACCCACAATTGGCAAAGGAGACGAATCCCGAGCGCTCCAAAACCGTAATTTGCGCTGAAGCATTGAGTCGTCTCATCCTTGTGGCGGTTGACATTCCTCCGGCGACGCCTCCTATGATCACCACTTGGAGCTCTGGTTGTGGCGTGTTATCGTTTGGGGTAAATGACATAATATGACTCATCCTTGTCTTTGATAGACATATGTCTTTAATATATCTATATATAGGCTTTTTGATATGCAGCTATAACCGATATTTAGGTTATATAGCGGTAGTTGTAAATATCGTCCTACCTGTAGCAGCATATCGTATGCCGATACTTGTTGTATAAAAGAACTTTATGAACGACCCCACCAATGTCTATTGGCGCGGTCAGACTTTTCTTCAGCCTTGCATTGACACCTTTTATCTTTAGGGATATCCCCTAAGACTTGCTCGACATGGGCGCCGCAGCCACGCCATGTAGGACGCTTACATTTTGGACAAGTTACTTTAGTACACATACCCTATAGGGTAGCATAAGATACAACACCTCGTTACAGTCTAAAGTAACTTTTTACTTTTATTTTTATTCCAGGTATTCTTCCGAGCAATACAAGATAGGCAAAAGTGACGTGTATCAGTCTGAAAGTCTTGTTATAAGATAATAAAAAATGCCTTATAATATGTAATTATAAGGCATTTAATTAATTGGCACAAGTCCCATTAAACAGAAAAAAGCTCCGCTCTTTGTTTAGAGTAGTTTTGCGGTATTTTCAAGAACCTTGGAGAGCAGCTCGTATGCTTTAATAGCTATGGTATGCAGATTATCTTGCGATAGTAAGTCAAATGGATTAGCTATAGCAATAGCGGTTTTATCTTCATACTCCTTTAGGGTAATATTACAGGGGAGTAATAAACCTACGTCGCTGTCTATCTTGACGGCTTCGTATGCAATATGTGGATTACATACCCCAAGTATCACGGTTCTTTCTATTTCTGCTCCCAGTTTATTTTTGAGAATATCGGAAAAATTTATTATCGATAAAATCCCAAAACCGTTTTCATTGAGTTGTTTTTCAAGAAGTTCTCTTGTCTCATCCAATGGTTTTTCTACATCGAGTCTGAGCGGTTGCACACTATACTCCATCCCATTTTATAAGCCCCATTAGGGCTATTTCATATATGCTACTGTTTCAAACATCGGAGATATATTTAGAATCTCTTCTCTATAAACTCGCTATGGAAATCCGCTATGGCGAATTATTACGGCTATTCTGCCGCTGCGTGTTCGTTCTCGATGGACTTTCTGACTTCATCCATATCAAGTTGTTTGATTTGTCCTATTAAGTCCTCCAGGGCCGCTTCCGGTAGAGCACCTGGTTGTGCGTATAGCAGTATTTGATCACGAAATGCCATCAGAGTGGGGATCGATTGTATTTGGAACATTGCGGCCAATTCCTGTTCGGCTTCCGTGTCGACTTTAGCAAAGACAATGTCGGTATGTTTTTCCGATGATTTTTCAAATACCGGAGCAAACATGCGGCACGGGCCACACCACGATGCCCAAAAGTCCACCAGAACTATTTCGTTATCGGCTATTGTCCCTTCCAAGCTATCTTTTGTTGCGGCAATTGTAGTCATTTGATCTCCTTATCTGTACTTACGTATCTATAACGCTCATACTCTATAAGCTATTCCAGATATCTATAAAGAAAGCATATTAGTGCAAACAGCCCTAGGAATGTATCTATTATCAGCGCTTTATCTACGGCAAATTAACTGCAGGAAACACCAGATGGCAGTAAATTATTTGATGACCCCGAGGCCTGAAAACCAAAGGAAGTACTCGCTCCCGCCGATATATTGCCATTGTAAGTCGCATTTGCAGCTGATATTGTACCCGAATTTCCCGAGAGGGTTGCATTCCAGGAATTTGTTATTTTTTCACCTGCCGGTAAAGTAAAGTTTACTTGCCAGCTCGATAAATTCTGAGTTTTTGCTTGAACGCTGACCGATGCGGTGAAACCCCAAGTTCCCTGATTACTCCAACGTGAAAGAATCGTTATCGTGGCACTACAAGAGCCGCTTCCAGATGACGCAGCGGAGACTTTATTTAATGTGGGAGTCGTGCTTGGTTGAGTAGTTGTGCTGCCTGAAACGGTGGAAGGAGGCTGAGAGGATTTTCTCCTCTTGGATGTACCCGCTACGGCTGTCGTTTTTTTCGTTGGCGGTACCGGGTTAGTCGTATGGGTATTTGGTGATGCGGCGAAAGGGAATTGGATGCTTTCAAGTAGCGACTGCTTGGTCGGATTATCGATACCAGAGTAATTAGAGTTCAAAAGAGCGTATGAGTCTTCGCCGTTGGCTGCCCAATACGTCCAAGAAATAAAAGGATTTTGTCTCAGATATTCGATCAAATCGCTAAACCACTGTCCCTGTGAACCTGGTGTGGTACTTGAGATATCCGTGTTTGTATTCCCGGTGCCAAATTCGCCTATCCAGACCGGCGCTATTTTGTCCAGGTAGATATAGCCCCATTCTTTATACCAGACAGATTCAAGAGTCTTATATGTAGTGGAAGAGTTGAACCATGTCTGCTGGTATTCAACCGGGCCGTATTCGTGTGCGGAGTACACCAAGCGGTGGGCAACAGACAAGGTGACGGGATATTTCTGAACCAATTCCAAGTCGCCTCCCCACCAGGTGGCGTTCATGTCACCGGAAGTTTTTTCACCTACAGGGATATCTGCCGGATTGTTGGTAGGATTCTCACCGATGCCTTCGACAAAGATCAGCCAACGGGGGTTGACCTTTAGAATGGCATCTCCGGCTTGCTCGGCCGCCAGACGCCAGTCATTCTTACCTCCCGTTCCCCAGGTTGCCCCTTGTGTATAATTCATACCGGATGGGGTATGTGGCTCATTGTGTAAGTCGGCTCCTATGACACCGGTATTTCCTTTGAATGTCTTTGCCAACAAAACCCAGTCGTTGATCCAGTCTTTCGTGCTGTAAATACTGTCGTACCACAGGCCGTTTGAGGAAGCACTTTCTCCGGCCTTGCTGCGGTGTTGGTCCAAGATGACTTTCAAACCGATACCGGTGGCATAATCTACGATGATGACCAGGTCTTGGAACGCATTTTTTCCTTTTAACGCGGTGTTGATCGGTGCTCCGGTACTGGAAGAAAATGTCAGATTTTGGGGAATAATCGGCGATTGTATCATTTGATCGGAATATGGAATTCGGATGGTATTGTAGCCGTCGGCTTTGATTTCACCAAGAATCGTCTGATACGACTGAGCCCATAGACCGTGGGCTATTTCATCGGGCGTTTCGAATCCATACCAGTTTACTCCGGCAATTCTCACAGGACAATTGTGCGAGTCAAGTATCTGGTTTCCCGAGGTATGAAAGTAACCGATTCCGACCTTACCTTTACAAAGAGGTATTTCTCCCGTTAGAGCGACGTTGTTTTGTCGTGTCGGCGTAGGTGAGCTTTTCTTGATGCTATGGATTTTAGTCTTTTTATGTCCGGAAGCTACTTTCGGAACTGATTTTACGCGCACCTTACTTTTCTTATGTACGGGTTTTAGCGAAACTGTATTTGTCACATTTCCCGGAACATAGACATGCGGCAAGCCTTTGAAGGGCGAGAGAGTTTCTTTGTAAGGTTTGATAGGTGGATAAGCATTTTCAACCAATTGTTCAAATTGAGCGTTAAACCATTCACCGGCTAAAGGAGCGTTCGGCAAGGCGTTTGAGGGACCGGTGTAACCATATTCGTTTTCTTGGTAGGTACTACTACAGTTGGGATCAAATTTCTTACCCTGGTTGTTGGGGATAGGCTTACCCGCACCATCTGATTGGCCTGGGGGCTTAATCCACACAAAAGCCTGGATGTGTGCCGAGGGATAGCCCTTCGGGTCAGCTTGAGGCCTGTAGCCCATCCCGGCTCCCGCCTGGTTGCACCAAAGTCCTCGATATGGACGTCCGTCAATCTTGGACTGATCGACGAAAGTATTGACATTGCCGGCAAGACTCGGGCCTTTCGGTCTCTTAGGTCCACCCCAGCCGTCTCTGCTGGTATCGATGATAAATCCGATTGTCGTGGGCCAGCCCGCTTGGACAAAATTGCTGTAGAGGTTGGCTGCATAGTCCGATTCGTCTATATCGGGGTCGTATTGATAGAACGTGGCCGAATCAACGCTTTGGCCGCCGATCTGTTCGGTGGCGGTCATGTAGGGCTCCTTGACCGGTACGTAATTAGCGGTATCGGTAATGAATCCGTTGATGGAGGAAAAACCTTTGGTGGTGCTTTTGACAACTTTTGTATACAGTGTTACAGCCGGTCCCATATTGCTGGACCATCCCAGCCAGGCGGAGTGGCCTATATCTAAATAATTATAAACATATGATAATTGTGAAAATTTGTTTAGATCGTATTCGATGGCAGATTCGTAGATCCCGCTGGAAGCCGCCAACGCACATTGTTTGCTCGAACTCAAGTTGGTGACAAGATTAGGGAGAGAATCAGGCTCTATGACGGTCACGATCCGGAGGTGGCTGTATTTCGGTTGGGAAATGATGTTATAGATGGGGTTGATAAACTTGTTTTCATAAGTCACAAGGCCGCTTGACGAAAGAGGTATGGTGCCGTTTGATGCAAGTGCGGCGCAGTCTCGACCCGGCATATCGTAAATAACAAGCTCTATGACTTCTGGGTGGGTTGACGTAGTTTCTTCTGCCAGGGCATCGTTTAATAAAGATTTCAAACTGTAGCCGCTGTCTGATCCGTTGGTTCCGTAGATGGCGTTGACGGAGTCAAGCCAGATCGCAGTAGGGTAAGTGGCCACGGATTCCATTTCACCGGCGAGAGTTGGGTTTGTCTTGAGCGCAATCTCGTAAGAGGAGTGGACTTGTTTTACGTAAGCGGGATCTACAAACCAGGATGCTCCGGCAAAGGGGTTTTGGACGTGGTACGTATTTGCAGAGCTCAAAGCGCCAGATGACCCGGAGCTGGCTTGAGAAGAGGCCGTGATTTGTCGGTTATCTGTCGAGGTGTGGTTTGTAGCGGCTGGTTCTTTTGTCGACGATTTGGTCGTTATGGATAAGGAATGTTGCTTGCTACTACCTAAAGAAGCTTTTTGGGCTGACAACAGGTGATTTGTGGTATTAGAAGATGTCAAAACCGTAATTGTGATGGCTATCAGCACCACAAAAGTGGCTACTATTACGGCAAAAGGACCTTTATTTATTTTAATTGTAATACTTTTAGATGTTCTTGGCATTATGGCTTATATTAGTCCATTTACGAAAAGAACAGCTTTTCAAGAGGAATTAAAATATCTTTTTACCCACAACTCTTGCATGTGATCAACTTTCCCTTTGGCAGCTTTTAGTAAGTAGATCATAAGGTAAGCAAGCGTCATATTTATTTTAAAAAAATCCGGTGTCACTTATTACAAAACAGTTACTTATGACTCGAATAAGGAGCGATCTTGGTAAAAAGCAGTGGCAAAAGAGCGTTCAGGGGTGCAGGGCTATTGCCGTCAGCCCCATGGATAGGAAAAGCAGAGTCAGGTAAGTGATGGAGTAGCCGAATAACTTCATGGCGTTCTTCTCACTGACGTCTTTATTCAAAGTAAAGGTTTTATAGCAAAAAGTTATACCCAAAAGTAAACTGATGACGAAGAAAACCGGACCTAGGTGTCCGACGGGAGCTATGGCCAAACTTACCAACATCAGTATTACGGTATATATTTGTATATTGAAAACTACTTTTTTGACGTTGACGACGGCCGGCAACATCGGTATATTGGCGGCTTTGTAATCATCTTTGTATTTGAGTGCCAAAGCCCAAAAATGCGGAGGGGTCCAAAGAAAGATCACCAGAAATAAGACCACCGCCGTCCAACTTAAGTGACCGGTTATGGCTGTCCAACCTACCAGTACCGGTACGGCACCGGCCGCACCTCCTATAACGATATTTTGTGAAGTGCTTCTTTTTAGCCACATGGTGTAGACAAAGACATAAAACCCCGTTGCCGATACAGCCAAGACCGCCGATAGCAAATTGACGGTTTGCCAAAGAAGAAAGAAAGAAGACACCTCGAGCGAGGATGCAAAAACGATGGCGGCTTTCGGTGAGATCTGCCCCGTGACCAAAGGTCGCTTACTGGTCCGTTTCATGACCTTGTCTATATCCATGTCGTATACCATATTAAACGCATTGGCTCCGCCGGCAGCCAGTGCGCCGCCAAGTACTGTCAGCAATATAATCAAGGCAGACGGCAAATGTTTGGAGGCGACAAACATAGTCGGAACCGTGGTGATCAGCAGAAGTTCGATAATTCTCGGTTTGGTAAGAGCAAGGTAGGCAGACAGCTTATCGGTTAATTGTGAAGATTCCAATTTTGTCGGCGCTATGGCAAGTTCAATCGGCTGGCTCATGTCTGTCTCTTACTGTATATTATACGGATTGTCTTAAAAGTCTAATGTTATTTGTTCGATTATACAAATCGACATAGATATCCATCAAACAGATCCGCTTTTGAATTACCTTAATACAAGAAAGCGTTTTTGTTTTAGATAAGACATAAAGATTCAGTGCTTATCTTTTGCGATGCGTAGGAGCCTGTTTACCGTGACTAAAGGCCCCGGGTGCTTTTCTCTGTGTAAGGTCTACGCCTTGAAATCTCTCGGCTCTCAGTTCTTCTTCTATGGAGTTGTCAAGCGGTTTAATCTCTCTTGAGGTTGCCAAAGCGAGTAGATAATCTGCCAAAGCCGGATTTCTTCCCAGAATTGGTCCGTGCATGTAACTACAGATTATTTTATTGTCAATGACACCTTCCGAGCCGGTACCGTCGTTGCCAACGCCTTTGATGACGTGGCCGAGCGGTCTGGATCCCTTGCCGAGCAGTGTCCTGCCGGCGTGATTCTCAAAGCCACTCAGAATTCCTATTTCTTTGACTGTCGATTCGGTTATGGCATCACCGACGGCTCGTTGAGTCGATGAGCGTATGGTGCGGGCATCGATCACGGCAAGTCCGTCGTATATTTTGTTATCCGGACCGACAAACGACTCTCCCATAATTTGAAATCCGGCACAGACGGCCAGGATAGCGGCACCGTTTGCTATGGCTCTTTTGATGCCGCTCGATTTTATCAAAGAGGCCGAACGCATCTGGGGACCGTCTTCGCCGCCTCCAAAGAGATAGATATCACCTGACTCAGGTATTTTCATGTCGGAATTGATCTGGAGAATTGTGGCGGAGATTCCTCTCCATAAAGCCCTGTTTTTCAAAATTAAAGCATTTCCCGAATCGGCATACGTCCCAAGCAAATCGGGGTGGACGAGCACAATAGTTAGCTCGGAGTCACCGCTTGTCGATTCGGAGCTTAACTCTGTAGCCAGAGGATGGTTGAGGAGCGACAAAGATGCCTTATCATCAGTGCTGAGCAGCTTTCTGTTTTGGTAACTTGTAAATACGCCTTCTTCTACATCTGAGTTATCGGCAATTTTTCTCATGTCCTGAAAAGCAGTGTAATTCCCGACGAAGTCAGCGGTTCTGGAGCGTATTTGTTTGATAGCTTGCAAAAGGTCGGGTTCAACGCGGTAGTTAACGTTGGCATGTCGGAGCCGCACGGCTAAATCTCTGGCCCGTTCGCCTGTGGCCACTATTTCCCGCATCTTTAATTCTTCAAAGGGTACGTCATAGAGCCAGGAGGGATCCAATCCGTCGGCTATTTTGGAGTTGATCGCTATGACAACGGGGGCGGTACTCTTTCTTAACTCGGCGATTAATTCCGTCCATCCGGCCGGATTTTTGGCCAACATCAATTTGACTTTTTTGTTATCGATGTCTACCGTAGAGAACCTGCCGGCCACACTTTCCAACTGGGACATTGACGCTATGGCATTTGGGAAACTGACCCCGAGTTCATGTGCCGCAAAGGCCGCCAAGGCGGCGTTAGCTCTGTTAAACCTACCCGGGAGTCGTAAATCTATGGGAAAGACTTCACCGTTTTTTAACTCAAGGCCGCTTTCGGTAAGGGTGGCGTCTCGTTCGGGTTTTTTTAAATCACAATTGGAGCAATGCCAACTGTAGTAATTTTTTGCCTCAACCGAGAATAAGAATGAGCTTCTACCTTCTTCTTCAAAGACTATTGAAGAATCACATTTGGGGCAATGGTGAGCATCTTGATGCCACAAGCCCCCGACAGCTACAAATTTAACGTTCTTAGCTGCCGAAGACGCCCAGGTAACCAGAGGATCGTCGGCATTGGCTATGACGGTACCGGGGTAATCGACAAGCATGTCATGCCAGCGTTGAGCCAGGAGTCTAACTTCATTTGTCCTGTCTAACTGATCGCGTGACAAATTTGACAAAAGTACAACTTTTGGGTCAGTTTCTTTGATGACTTCCGGCACGTATGCCTCGTCGACTTCCAGCACGGCCGGGATTCTCGGGGCTGCGGCTGTAAGCGTTGCCACGATACCGGCGGGCAAGTTGGCTCCGGCTTCCGAGGAGGCAACCATCTCCGGTCCACCCAGTGCCTGGACTATAAAAGCTGTGGTGGTTGTCTTACCATTGGTGCCGCTGACAATGGTGACCGTCCTGCCTTGTGACAACGTGGCAAGCAGATGCGGGTCGACAAGCAGTCCCGCCCGGCCGCCGACCGTGGAGCCGGAGCCGAGACCGAGGGCTCTCGAGGCCGCGCCTAAAACGCTGGTGGCGCTGGTGGCCAATTTTGATCTACGGCTGATTCTATGAGAAGACACTTCTTACAGGATACCCTTCTGATCGCTAAATCGACGGTTATTTTTTCTTATTATCTATCCTATAAACAGTTTAGCAGGACAATTGGCCGATGTTTTTCTGGTTTAACCATGTAGATGCGGACACATCGCTACTATACATAGCCCATGTCTCTCGCTGTAACTTGTGATCGGATCCAAATTCTTAGAAAGCTCTGAACAGGCTTTGTGACGGACTATGACGCTGTGAAGTCGAATTGACGAAAAAGATAGCGTTAATCTTTCATATGTAGACATTGTCAGTGGAATTAACTTTTAAAGCGACAACTCATGTTTAGAAAAGACGGGGTAGAAAATAACAATGA
>JAJZMK010000001.1:0-353 GCA_021798275.1 Actinomycetes bacterium
CGGGGGAACAGTCGTTGTGGTGGTTGTTGAGGTAGTTGTTGAGGTAGTTGCAGGAGCAACGGTTGTTGTGGTTGTAGTAGCGGGTGCTTGAGTCCTTGGAGCAGAACATAGCGCGCCGGCCAGTGCCCCTGTCGGGCTACCGAGTCCCGTAATCATGTCATAAGATTGATTTAGCGCCGGGTAATACCCGCTGTTTGCGGGGCTATATGCGTTATTTATAACGTTTCCTCCCCATATGGAATTTTCAGTTGTCACAGGCGACAAATACCGATCGGGCGAGCTGGCGGCTAATTGGTATAGCGTTGGGTTTATGAACCCGACCGGATTATTATTACAGGCTTGTAGTGAGTCGG
>JAJZMK010000001.1:363-11877 GCA_021798275.1 Actinomycetes bacterium
CAGAGGTGTGGCCGTACTTGTGCCGCCGTAAGCATTCCATTTATTCTGATAGTACACTAAATAACCAAAGAGTGGATCGGCATTGGCCGAAACATCGGGTACTTCACGGCAATAAGTTCCAGAACTAGAACCACATATAGAGCTACTTGAATACCCATTCTCTATGATGCCGGGAATACTTGTTCGTGCCTTATATTGATAATTTGGCATCTGAAACTCAGACGATACTCCTCCACCTGAGGCAAACGGAGCGACTCCGGAATTTTGCCCGGAATTTACCGCAGGATAAGAAAAGCCGCTTTCTTGAGCATCATTCCATGCCGTTTGCACGGGGAACATTCCGGAACTACCCGAGGAATTCACACAACTGGCAGCGGAATCCAGAAAACCGGAATTTGGATGTAAGATACCACTATTGTAAGCACCGCACCCGAGCGAAGTACCGCCCACCCCTGTGGCATATGGCTGACTGGCAGGATCATTCACGCCCAATTGGGTATAAGAAGCGTTGGAGTCTGCACATGCCGAAGAACCGGTATCTCCACTGGCGACAAGAAAAGTCTGGCCCTGTAGCGCCGCTTGCTGCAGCAAGGTTGATTCGGCGGCAAAAGATCCCGTATCGACGGTACTGATACCATATTCACATAGGGTAAAAGAGTCGGAAATAACTTGCACATTATCACTTTGTACTATGTCAGACAGTATGTTGTAGTACTCACTGAATAGATCCGAATTACCCTGGTAGACAACAATATGAGATTTTGGGGCAAGTGCCATGGCTACTTCTATATCCAAAGTAGCTTCGCCGCCTGCTCCGCCTGCTGTCGTTCCAGAAGATCCGAGCCCTTGACCGCCGTTTACCCCTACATAACTCACGGGAGCCGGTGTGGAAGTTCCGGAAAAACATTGCCAGGCATTTTGTATCTGATTTTCGTAATCGTTCTGCAACTCCACTAAACCGATATTGACTCCGGAACCTTCTCCTCCTCCGGCGTAAACAGACGAAAGACCGTAATAATCTGCCAACTGCGGATACGTCCATGCGGCGCCGCCAAGACCGGCTGCAAAGACCTGTGATTGGGCACTTGTCTCACAAGAATTACCTGACACGGTGTTGACGGTGACGGAGCTTTTGCTGCCGGAGGAAGCAGCTGCCGGAAAAACTCGCGGGCTGATACTTTGTGGAGCAGATACCAGGTTGTTAGAGTGACGAATAATCAAGTGGGTAAACGGGTTTTTGCCCAATCCCAAATGGGAAATCGGCTTTCCTTTTACTTCATTGCTCGCCATGACGGCCATATTATTAAAACCGGCGACACCTAAAGTGTCGTTGGCTATTGCTTGCGGAAGCAAAGGAGCCTTAGTGTTGGCGTATACGTTCTTTCCGTCGCTCAACTTATACCCCATAAACGAAGTGTCAAATACTTTAGATATTTGACCGGCTCCGGCTTTGAAGGAAACGGCTAAATTCCCTTTTTCCAGTGTGATATTTGTTATACCTTTGCTTTTCAGATAATTGACGACTCCGGTATAAATTGACGGAGACGGTCCAAATTCTCGAGAGAATTGTCCTTGTTTTAAAAAGTGATGGTAATCCGGTGATGAAGGATTGTATACGGAAGAAAGAAGAGTTCTCATTGTGCTTATATTGCGGGGTTTCAAGAAAATATCTACAGATAATTTATCCCCACTATTCAATACGCCGGTCTTATGTAAACCTTTCGATACCTCCGGCACGGAGCCGACTTTTAGAAGGGTTGGTCGCCTTGATATCTTAGATGCATATGCCTGGGAAGAAAATGCGATGGCAGGCAAGAAAATAGATAAGCCTAAAACCAAGGCGGCTATGGAAATAGATTTTTTGAACTTCCGGGGCTGTAAAAAGCAGTTACTCATTAATATACAATAGCATCCGGCGACCACCGATAACCTTCAAATCACCATAGATAACATAACTGACATATTTGCAAGGCAAAAGTTCTGGCTAGGATTTAGCAAGCGATTTTCTAAAAGCGTAGGATCGATACCGACTACCGTAATAGTCAAATTTTTTATTTATAAATACCGACACATACGACTCAAGGCCGCATAGATAACTCAAGCCGGAATATATGAGACAATTCCATAGTTTAATAATCTATAAAGATAGGAATTGAAAAAATGTCACAGACTGAAAACTTGGAAAATCTAGGGAAGGAAACCGAAACCCACGTAGGCTTTCACCCCAAGAGACTGAACCATGCGGTTTTGTATGTCAAGGACGTCACCACCTCTGCTAATTTTTATACCCAGCTGATGAATATGGAGATAGTAGCCACAGGAGCTGGAATGTCCGCCGCTTTCCTTAGGATTAAAGGGTCAGACAACCACCATGACCTGGGACTAATTCAAATAAGAAGCGAGACGAAAAGTAGAATTTTATCCCCGGGCCTCTACCATCTTGCATGGCAAGTTGCCACTATTGAAGAATTGCGGTTAGCAAAAACTGTTTTAACAGCACACAATTCTTACCACGGGGAGGCCAACCACGGAGCCACTTTGAGTATTTATGGATACGACCCAGATGGAATAGATTTTGAGATTATGTGGATGCTGCCGCGGGATTCATGGGGCGCGTATGAAAATATGGCCGTGGTCGATTACTTGAATCTTGATGAGGCTTTGGCCAAATGGTCGGGTGTCGCTACGGCGTAGACCAGAGAGATCTAGACGAATTCTCTTTCGATGACGCTCACCAAATCGTTTGCCACTTGATCGGCTATTTCTTTGCTTATTGCCTCTACCATGACGCGCACAACGGGTTCGGTCCCACTGGGTCTGACAAGTATTCTTCCGTCTTGTCCCAAAAACTTTTTCCCCGTATCGATAGCCTCTTGGCATACCAGAGACTGATCGATATTGACCGGCGATGAGACGGGAACGTTGACAAGCACTTGAGGAAATTTAGTCATTACCCTATCCGCGATATCGGATAGACTTTCGCCGGTACGTGCAAGTAGTGATAACAGCATTATGGCAGTCAAGATGCCGTCGCCTGTAGTCGCTTTGTCGCGAAAGATAATATGGCCTGACTGTTCGCCTCCCAAAAGCAGCCCATTGGCATCCATTGCATCAAGAACATACCTGTCGCCTACCTGGGTTTGGATGACCTCGATACCTGCGTCTTTCAAAGCCCGATGTAATCCGAGATTACTCATCACAGTCACTGCGATGGCAGGAGGGGTCAATAAATTTCTGCGATGTAGGTCTATGGCAAACATCGTCATGAGCTGATCTCCGTCAACAGTTCGGCCATTGCCGTCAACGGCAAGAACGCGATCCGCATCACCGTCAAATCCAAAACCAAAATCAGCTCCCGAAGACAGAACTTTGGAAGACAGCTGAGCCAAATGGGTTGACCCACAATTTTGATTGATATTATATCCGTCAGGCTCGTAGGAAATGAACTCTGT
This sequence comes from Actinomycetes bacterium, assembly GCA_021798275.1. Classification (GTDB taxonomy): domain Bacteria; phylum Actinomycetota; class Acidimicrobiia; order Acidimicrobiales; family Bog-793; genus JAJZMK01. The sequence goes on from JAJZMK010000001.1 coordinate 3,816, forward strand.
CGCCACATGGATTTGATCAAAAATATCTTCGGCTACAGATACCGCTGATCCGTTGGAAAGGTCACAGATTACTTTAAATTTGGCTTTTTCAATTGCCGCCATATCTGCGGCACAAGATTGCGCCAAATGCCGGACATAGCCACTTTTTAGCTCAAAATCAGAGGTGATGTCCCCCACCTTAGCAAATGCATCTTTTTCACCGTCGGTATCTTTATCGAGAATATTTTGATATGAAGAGGAGGTTATCTTGCGAAGCTCGTCTTCAATGACCAATTCCAGGGTATCGGGAAGCTTCATCCCAGACTGGGAAAGTAATTTAATACCGTTATCAAAATACGGATTATGAGATGCCGAAATCATAGCGGCAGGCATATGCATTGTGGCGGCCAGATAAGCAAGTCCCGGGGTGGGTAGAACCCCTACGTCAATGACATCCAATCCCTCACTTGCCAGACCGGCCGCTAACGCTGCCTGTAACAGGGGTCCCGATTTTCTAGTGTCGCGGCCGATAAGAAATGAACTCCCGGAAATAAAGCGCGCTGTAGCCCGTCCAAGATTTAAAGCAATTTCAGGCGTCAGTTCCCGATTGGCGACCCCCCTCAGCCCATCGGTCCCAAAATGTAAATTCATTTCAATACGTCCAACAGATAGTAACGATTAGATCCCACCCCGTAGCACATGAGAAAGCAAATGCGTATATCGATCGATAGTCGAAACACTTAAAAAGCAGTCTTTTGTAGTACCTGGATTTAGAAGTACATATTGCCGAAAAATATAAACGGCGATATAAATACTTCTTGACTACCTCTTTGAATACTGAGGAGCTTTACGCGCTTTCTTCAAACCGTACTTCTTGCTTTCCTTTTCACGAGCGTCTCTGGTCAGCAAGCCGGCTTTTTTCAGTTGGCGTCTTGATTCCGGGTCTATATCAATTAATGCCCTGGCCACTGCCAAACGAAGTGCTCCCGCTTGACCTGAAACTCCGCCACCATCGATTGTTGCATCGATGTCATAAGCGTCTACTTTATTGAGAATACGCAACGGCTCAACGACTATTGTCCGCGCTACGACTGAGGTGAAGTAATTTTCAAATTCCCTGCGGTTAACGGTCACAACTCCCGTACCGGGACGGATCCGAACGCGGGCAACGGCTGACTTGCGCCGACCCGTTGACTGTGTCAGAGGTTTGACGGTGGTAGATTTCTTAATCACGCTGTTCTCCGTGCGCTTGGCAACTCAAGCAGAACTGGCCTTTGAGCTGCGTGTGGATGATCTGGCCCTGCATATACTTTCAACTTTGTCAACATCTGATCCCCCAGAGGACCCCTTGGCAACATACCTTTTACGGCACGCATTACCAATTGATCGGGGTGCTCAGTAAGGAGCTTTTCGTAACTGATCCGCGTTAGTGCCCCTGGGTATCCGCTGTGTGAGTAAGCGTACTTTGCTTGAGCCTTATTTGATGTCATTATCAACTTAGCCGCATTGATCACTACGACGTGATCTCCTGTATCAAGGTGCGGTGAGAAAAATGGCTGATGCTTGCCACGTAGGATATGAGCCACTTGGGTTGCCAAACGACCCAAGACCAATTGATCGGCATCTACTAAGTGCCATTTTCTTTCTATATTCGCCGGTTTTACTACATAGGTTCGCAATGCTAACCTTCGCTCTCTTGTTCTAACCAATAATTCCTAAATTTACTTACGAAGTCTATCAAGTTTAACACACCAAAATATGGGTTATTACGAAATCTAAAAGTTGTTCGCGTCTATATAGCCGATCCGGTTGTCGCTATTTATATTACCCGGCAATACGGCTTTATATCTACGGTTTCTCTTGTTTGTCCCAAGTCTCCAAAGTCCTAACTAGCGATCTAGGCCCTCCCAACTCATCCGGATAGCCTACCTCAACCAAACATAACCCTTGGGGAGGGGCCAAAGATGGCATATTGTCCCTTGTCGCCAAATCTATTTTTTCCCTCATTGAATCCTTATTCATCATACCCACCCCGATTGCAAACAAGAGTCCGACAATGGAGCGTATCATTTGATGACAGAAAGCGTTAGCTTGAATTTCAAAACGCAAGATTGTGTGTCCGCAAATTTCCAATTGCAAAAATCGAGCGTACTCGACTCTCCTTATTATCGGCAGGTCTCGATCACTATCGGAAGGCCTCCGGCAGAAAGCGGCAAAATTGTGTTCGCCTGTGAGTTGAGACGCCGCTACCTCCATGGCATAAGTATCAAGATCTCTAGCTACGTGCCAATACAAAGTGCGCATCCTGGGATCTTGATATGGACTCAAATTGATATCATAATAATAACGCCTGTAGATCGCTGACCGCCTGGCATCAAAATTTTGCGGACCTACAGCCAACTCAAATAAGCTACACTCCGGACCCAGCATTTTTCCCAAAGATCTTTTCCAAGACTCAAGCATGGTCAGAGTATCGGGGTTTTTGTCTTGTAATAATAGGTACTTATTTTTATACTTATATAGGGAAGGAAAATCAAAATGTATAACCTGGCCCAGGGCATGTACACCCGCATCGGTGCGGCCGGCACAAACAATTTTTGGCTGATAACTCGTTATCTTGGCAAACGATTCGCCGAAATCTCCGGCGACAGTCCTAAATCCTTCTTGTGAGGCAAAACCTCGATAACCCGCTCCGTCGTAAGCAAGGCCTGCCACCATGCGGACCGTCTCCGGTTGATCGGTAGGACCATTCAAATCAAGCATCTCCATAACGGATTCTCCGGCTCATTTTGAATTAATAAATGTGACGGGATAGAGAAAACAGAGAATAAAATTGTGTCCGCATCAGCTCAAATATACTTCAATTTATATCTTTGCTTAAATATCTTCACGAGATATCAAAAACTCATGTCGGCGAGTTGCTAAACGCCGACATGAGAGAAAGTAATATAAATAGACTAAACGAATTCAATCAGAGCCATAGGTGCGTTGTCACCCGGACGAGGTCCGAGCTTCAAAATACGCAAGTAGCCGCCAGGTCTGTCGCTGTAGCGGGGAGCTATATCGCTAAAGAGCTTGTGAGCCATATCCTTGTCACGAATGAAAGCTACGACTTGCCTCTGGCTGTGAACGCTACCGTCTTTCGCCTTGGTTATCATTTTTTCGGCGACCGGACGCAAGGTCTTAGCTTTAGTCTCTGTGGTAACTATGCGTTCGGCAGCAATTAGAGAAGCCACCAGGTTACCTAACATAGCTTTTTGGTGTGCGGCTGTGCCGCCCAATTTAGGTCCTTTTTTTGGTGTTGCCGGCATAACTTAACGTCCTCCTGCGATCGAGAGACCCCGCTGTTCAAGACGGGAAATTACTTCATCTAATGACTTTTGTCCAAAATTGGTAATGGCCAGCAAGTCGTCTGCTGTTTTAGTAATCAGCTGCCCTATAGTATTGACCTGTGCCCTCTTCAGACAGTTTCGGGGGCGTTCTGTCAATTCCAAATCTTCAATTGGAAGCTCGAGGTCGGGATTGATTGGCTCCGGTTCGGCCAAATCCGCTAATTCCAAAGATTCTGCATCACTTGCCAGATCCGATATCAGAGACATCAGAGCGCGCAAAGTGGCACCGGCTGAAGCAAGGGCTTCTTTTGGTGATATGGAACCGTCAGTTTCGATATCCATGACCAAACGATCATAATTGGTGGCGTGCTCTACTCGAGTAGGTTCAACCTGGAAAGAAACACGTCTTACGGGTGAAAAAATGGCATCAATAGGAATGACACCTATTGTTCCGGATCGGGAGGATCTTTCCGCTGAAAGATAGCCTTTTCCTTTCTCCACCAAAAGATCAAGAGCCAGACGAGCTTTGTCATTTAAAGAAGCTATGTGAAGATCGGGGTTGAGAATCTCAACATCAGAAGTCAATCTGATGTCGGCGGCCGTTACTTCGGCCGGTCCTCTGACGTCGATACGAACCATAACCGGCTCATCCGATTCGCATGTAACGACCAAATCTTTAATATTTAGAATAATATCTGATACATCTTCTTTGATGCCTTCGAGGTAGGTAAATTCATGCAAAGCATCATCAAAACGAACCTCTGTCACGGCAGCCCCCGGAATAGACGACAATAAAGTCCGTCTAAGTGAGTTGCCTAATGTGTGGCCGAACCCCGGATCAAGAGGTGAAATTGAAAACTGTTGATGCCGTTGATCTTCCTCACCCAATTCCTCGACTTCCGGCCGTTGAATGATGAGCATTGTACATTAACTCCTATTTTGCTTTTATCAATACTTAGATTATCTACTATAACAAATTCTTTTAAATTCTTACTTCGGTTATCACGCAGTACTCAACCAAACAAGCGGCATCCAAGTACCTATACCAAAATTAGAACCTTACATGAAATCAACTTCCAAATAAGGCGGGTCTTGATATAGGCTCTTGTAAGAAGAGCCCCAAATACAAATACCGTCTATTTGGAGTAAAGCTCGACTATCAGTTGCTCTTTTACATCCGTATCGATTTGTTCCCTGACAGGTACAATTCTAACATTGACTTTATAGCCATTGTCTTCGGCTTCCAGCCAGCTTGGCAAAGAACGATCCAGTAGGTCAAGGTTTTGCCTGATAACTATCTGCTCACGGGCCGGAGTATCAACTGATATAACGTCACCTGGTTTGGTCCGAAAACTTGCAATAGTAACGCGTCGACCGTTTACAAGCACATTACCATGGCTTACCATCTGCCTGGCCTGAGAGCGTGAAGAGGCCCACCTAGCTCGATAACAAATATTATCGAGTCTCAATTCCAACAGCCTGAGTAGGTTTTCACCTGTAATCCCGGACTGCCTGTTCGCCTCTTCATATAAATTGCGAAACTGCACTTCAAGGACTCCGTAGATACGGCGTGCTTTTTGCTTCTCGCGTAGCTGGGACATATATTCCGAGCCTTGCCTCATGCGATCACGGCCATGCTCACCTGGAGGATACGGCCTTTTCTCTACGGGGCATTTAGGACTATCGCATTTAGCACCCTTTAGGAAAAGCTTAATTTTTTCACGTCTACACAAACGACATGTGGGGCCGGTATAGCGGGCCATCTATATTCCTTCTAACTTTCGCTTACAATTACCTATACTGACTGACATTTATACCCGGCGTCTCTTCTTGGGACGACACCCATTGTGTGGCATAGGCGTAACGTCTTTGATTCCGGTTACCTCTATTCCAACGGTCGAGAGTGATCTGATAGCGGTTTCTCTACCCGATCCTGGTCCTCTCACGAGAACATCTACCCTTCGAACGCCATGCTCCATTGCCTTCTTGGCACATTGTTCCGCAGCCATTTGAGCGGCAAAAGGAGTGGACTTCCTGGAGCCTTTGAAGCCGACGTGCCCGGCCGAAGCCCATGCCAAAACATTACCCTGCTGGTCTGTAATGGACACTATTGTGTTATTAAAAGAACTCTTAATATGAGCAACGCCATAAGCGATATTCTTACGTTCTTTTTTACGGGGCCTGCGGCCCCCCGGTTTCAACGACTTAGCCATTAGTGTTTACGTACTTTCTTCTTACCCGCTACTGTCTTCTTCGGTCCCTTGCGCGTCCTGGCATTGGTATGGGTTCTCTGTCCTCTTACGGGAAGACCACGACGGTGCCTAATCCCCTGGTATGAACCTATTTCCATTTTGCGCTTTATATCTTGCGAAACGTCACGCCTTAGATCACCTTCAACCTTGAGATTGGCATCTATATAGGCTCGCAGACGGCTTATCTCTTCTTCGGTCAAATCGCGTACACGCGTATCGATATTTACCGATGTTGCGGAACAAATTTGTTGAGAAGTGGTTTTCCCTATACCGTAAATATAGGTTAGAGCAATCTCCAGCCTCTTCTCTCGTGGAATATCAACTCCAGCAATACGTGCCATTCTATCCTTGCCTTTGCTTGTGACGCGGATTTTCACAAATCACCATGACTTTTCCATGGCGCCTAATGACCTTGCATTTTTCACACATAGCTTTGACGCTAGGCCTTACTTTCACTTAAAGACTCCTTCAACTTTATAACCAGCCTACTTTAGCAAATTGAAATAGGCATATATTAAATATTTATTAGTTAACAAGAATTTATATAAAACTCATATCGCTATTAGCGATAGCGATATGTGATACGTCCGCGTGTCAGGTCATACGGCGTGATCTCTACTTGCACTTTGTCACCCGGCAAGATACGTATTCTGTGCATCCGCATCTTTCCTGAGCTGTGTGCCAGAACCTTGTGCCCGTTTTCCAATTCTACGCGAAACATCGCATTGGGCAAAGGCTCTATGACCTTACCCTCCAGGATTATGGCATCTTCTTTTGATTTAGGCAGATTTCCTCCCAAATAGTACGAGCGCTACCGCTTGACTATATATGTCTATACTTCATATTCCAAATATTAAAAATTATAACTTTTCTACCGCAATTGCTTTCAGGGCCGCTTCTAAGCATTATTCCATAGTCATCAAGCTATAGAAACGCTGCGTATGAAACTTTTACCGACAGCAAGCAGCAGGCATATAACTATATCATCTTATGGTGACGGTTTTCAATTATATGACCTAAATAAACCTTTACCCGGCATTTAGGCAAATAATTCTCTATAGCTTGTTGTGGTCTGACAATCATGGCAAAGTCAATATTTCCGGCCCGTTTTCGGTAATGGCAATCGTATGCTCAAAATGAGCCGATAAAGAACCGTCTGCCGTAACCACAGACCAGCCATCGTCCAATTCGATTGTGTCAGGATCTCCTACGTTGACCATAGGCTCTACCGCAAAGACATTGCCCACTTTCAATTTGGGACCGGGGCTACCAGGCCAGTAGTTGGGAACTTGTGGCTCTTCGTGCATCGCAGTACCGATCGCATGACCGACATATTTACGTACGACAGAAAAACCAGCTGCTTCGGCAACGCGCTGCACCTCTCGGCCGATATCATGTAAACGGTTGCCTGCTTCCATAACCGCTATGGCGGAATGGAGAGACTTCTCCGTAACATCTATCAATCTTGATGCGAGAGCGGAAACTTCCCCTACCGCCATAGTGTAAGCGGCATCTCCATGATAACCCTCGATAATGGCACCACAATCAATAGAGAGGATATCTCCTTCTTTGACTTTATAATCAGAAGGGATACCGTGGACTATCATATTGTTAGGAGATGTACAAATGACGGCAGGAAAGCCATAATAATTTAAGAAATTACTCCTAGCTCCCCTTCTTTCGATAACCTCTCTGGCAATCTTGTCGATCTGTAGAGTTGTAACTCCCGGCTTCACGAATTCTCTTGTTTTCGCCATGATCTCGGCGACGACTTGACCGGCTTTTCTCATTTTCTTTATTTCTTCTTGGTTTCTTATCATTTTAGTACCCGCTTTAGAAAATCCCCACCCATAGCATCGTGAAGTTTATCGGCAGAAATTACAATTTTATATATTGGCTTATTCTAGCATTTAGAGCTAGAGATCCTACATGAGATGACACCGAGATTGACTCTAAGCTCAGAGTAGTCTAAATTCCCAATTCGGATATTTCTGATAGTCTAAACCATTCCAGACAACAACTGAGATTATACAACTAATCACTCATATGCCATCCAGACATATGAAAATCTGACTAAAAACACTCCAGACAATAGTTATCCTCCGCCAACTGGCGGAGGATAACTATTGTCTGGCCAAGCTCAGGATAAAACTAGGTCCTTCTGAAGCGATACTTCTTTCCAAGAAGTCCCATTACCGTTAAGAGGAAACCTGACAAAGCAAGTAACAGCAGGTAAAGGTTAGAACCTGACCAAGGTTCTCCCGTGTGAACAGTAGTTGCCCCCGTAACTATCTTCTTGGTCGGCTTTGGTATAGGAACTACTTTCGTCTTAGCTTTAACCTCGATCTTTTTATGAGCTTTCTTCTTTTCAACTTTTCTCTTTTGATGAGTGGCCTTGGTTGTCAGAAGAGTCGTGGTCGTGGTTGACGTGGTTGTCGGAGGAAGTGTTGTCGTGGTTGACGTGGTTGTCGGAGGAAGTGTTGTCGTGGTTGACGTGGT
>JAJZMK010000134.1 GCA_021798275.1 Actinomycetes bacterium
CGAGAATAAGTCGCTTCGGTTGAATAAGTAAGGTAAATACAAAATATCCGGCAAAGAACTTGTTTGATTCATACCGGCTTTTAGCGCTGACAATCCGGATGCAAGTCGTAAAAGCTGTGCTTCTTCCTCTCTGCGGATCCCCATTGCCAAATCGGAGACAAAGAGCACCTCTGCCAATTGTTGAGCCATATACTTTTTATCCGCTGCGGAGCTCTTGGCATTTTCATTCACCTCTTTTAATAATACCTCGGTCATATAAGGCGTAGACAGAGCAGCAAAGAAATCCGCTTCCCTGCGGTTAAAGATTTCCCCCATCACCATGTTGGCAAAAATTGGACCCAATCCGATGTTTAAAGAGCCAAGAAGTCTGTCGGCCAAATCCAATGTCTCCAAAACGGGAGTTTCGTGGGCGGTGGTGACAAGTGAAATACACGTCTGATTGGGATCATAAAGGATGTCGTCCATCCATCCGGTTTGATCATGAATAACTCCGGTGTCGACCATATCGGTAATGTCCTTACTGCTTGTCAACATGCCGATTACGTGACCTGTAGCGCTGGCGTCGGCTATGACCAAGTCGTAATGATTTTCATGAATTTCATAACACAGCTTACCGACGCTCAGTATCTCTCTCACCCCAGGGGCGGCCACAGAGAAAAGCTCAAAAATACTGTTCAAGGGGCCGAGACGGCCAAAATTGGGCAACTTTAAAGTCAGGTGTACGTACTCCGCCAGTGATTGGGCCGTGTCCATGGACATGACATACAAGTTATCGATAATTTTTTGCGGAGCATAACCTATCTTATCCAAAGAAAATGCCGAAGCCAGATTACCCCTGGACTCCAGCTCGCACAGCAAAACTTTTTTACCATAACTGGCTGCCAAATAACCGAGAGCAGCCGTTATGGTTGTTTTTCCTACCCCGCCTTTGCCGGTTATAAAAACTAGACGCTTATCGAAAATCTGGTTCACTATAAATTATAGTGTAATAGCTTTTTCAATCTCCGCCAAACTTGTGATCACTGTGCTCCGAATCCGACTCTTCGCTCATCATTGGCTGCGCCAACTTCAACGTAAGCTATTTTGGAGTTGGGAACCCCTACTTGACGCCCTTTTTTGTCTGTCAGCCATAAGACTCCGCTGTCACCGGAGAGAGCAGCTTCGATTGTCGACAAAACCTGCTCCCTTTTGACCGTATCACTCATCTCTACCTCTATTTCTCTGGGATGGTGAATAATGCCTATTCTGACGTCCATCAAATGTCCTCTCTTTGTTTACATTTACATTACTTATGTTAGACGTTTTAAAGAGTATCCATACATAGATATTAGGATCGCAATAATTATCAAAAAAATAAGCACCGGGATAATTTTTATCCTGCCAAGCAATAATATTCAAAATGATTTTAAAATTCCAAAACGCTACATAAAAATATTCCAGCTGAATTAAACATTTAAAATTATTCGTATACAATCTATCGTTAAATATAAATATTACAAAGAGCTGTGCGCAGAGTATAAATTTAGATTAGCGGGTTAAAATGGTAGTTGGAAATATAGATAATTCAAATTATTTGTCAATAGATAACCAAAATATATTTTCTGAATTTCCCCAATTGGCAATACCTAACTCATATGCCTGAGCCAGTCGAAGGCTCTAAATCTTACATACCATCGCTGGACGGCATCAGGGCCGTAGCGGTACTTGCCGTAATCTTTTATCATCTCGGATACGGCTGGGCACAGGGCGGTTTGTTGGGGGTAGACGTTTTCTTTGTTCTCTCCGGCTATCTGATCACCGACTTACTACTGGCAGAGTACAAGAGGAACGGCTTTATCCAACTCAGAACATTTTGGCTACGACGGGCCAGGCGGCTCCTGCCGGCTTTATTCGTGATGCTTTTTGTCATTTTGGGATGGGTGACCTTATTCAACCAAGCACAACTGCCTCAAGTCAGAAATGATCTTTTACCAGCTATTTTTTACTATAGCAATTGGTGGTTTATTTTTGAGCACGTCTCTTACTTTGCCAAATTTGGTCCCCCTTCACCGCTCGGTCACTTATGGTCGCTTGCTATTGAGGAACAGTTTTATCTCATCTGGCCTCTTGTTATTATCTTTGTTCTAAAGATAACCAAGTCAAAGAAATACTTGGGGATAATCACTTTTTTAGGAATTATCGCTTCCGCTTGCGAAATGGCTGTTTTATACCAACCCTATATCGACCCGACCAGGCTGTATGACGGCACTGATACGCGGGCTTTCGCTCTCCTTCTTGGGGCTCTCTTGGCTATCTATCGGCCAAGAGATAAAAAAATTACCGTCTCCAAGAACTCTAGCCTGATGGCAAATACGATAGGCATTGCCTCTCTTGCCGGCCTATTGTGTATGTTCTGGCAAACCGATGAGTACTCCGGGTTCCTCTACCAGGGAGGAATGTTGCTTGCCTCCATACTAAGTCTGATCATAATTGTGATCGCCATTGTCCCAGATACCTATCTCAACCGGTTTTTATCTACACCAGTGCTGAAATGGATCGGTCAGCGATCGTACGGAATATATATCTGGCACTACCCTATCATTACGCTGACGACTCCTTACAACAGTCCACCTGATCTCATCCGCTCCCTATTCCAGATTGCCGCCAGCTTTACCTGTGCGGCCTTGTCATGGAAATATATAGAGCAACCCGTAAGACACGGTGCCATCTCACGGCTTTGGAACGATTACAGGGAATCACAGAATTCCAAAATCAGGCCAACCATCGCCCTGAATATCGCCGGCAATACCGCCGACAAGAGATCATTACCCCAAAAAACCACTCCTTTGAAATCACCGCTTTCCATAAAGAGTTCCTCACTGAAGCTAAAAACCGGAACTCCTCCATCCAAGAGTTCACCACCACCGGGGAAAAGAAAACCCCTGGACCGTTTGATGTCTGTCACGGAGAAAAAACCCGGAGGGGAAAAAAGCATCGGGAAAAAACAGGTTATAGGATCGGTTTTGACTTTAGCCATTACGTCCAACGTCATAGTTTGCATTTTGGCAATTTCCGGTGCCGTCACGGGAAATACTTCCACCGATTACTCGGGAGAGGGTAGCCAACCCACTTCTATTTTGCCCGTAGTGACACGACATAGTGACAAACCGGCAACAACTGGGAAAAAGACGGTTCCCGTCAATTTGGAAACAGAGTCAGACCGTGATCTTGCCTATTTACAATTCTTGGCAACCGTAAAAACGGTGGTTAATATTCCGTTTATGCCTCAAGCAGCCAAAACATATCTTACCGCAGATCTTGAAAAGAGCTTTTTTTTCGATCAATACACTTTCCCGCTACCATGGCTCCTTGATGCCAACATATCGACATTCAACCTTCCGCCTTATCTACTCCAACCTAGACGAGCTACCGGGATAGGAATCAGAACCACAATAGGAGATGATTCCGGTGTCGGCGTCACGGCCATAGGCGACTCCATCATGATCGATGCCGCTCCATATCTGAAAAAGTATTTGCCGGGTATTGCCATCGACGCCGTCGTGGGACAGCAAATATGGCAAGTACAGGCTGCGGTACCCCAGTTGAAAAAAGAGGGGGCCGTAGGAAATCGACTGATCATCGAATTGGGCACCAACGGCGGCTATACTCCGAGTGAATTGCTTCAACTGATCAATTCACTCGGACATATGAAAAAAATAGTTTTGGTTACCGCTTTGGTTCCAGATCCTTGGGAGTCTGAAGTAAATTCCAGTATCGCCACTGTAGCCAGGACATTGCCAAATGTCTCGGTAGTCAATTGGTACAAGATCGGACAAAAACATCCCAATTATTTTTACCCCGACCACATACACTTAAACCCGGTGGGCGCCAAATTCTATGCCAAATTAATTGTCCGCGCTCTTTTGAAAAGATAGAGGCAGAAAAAACAATACTCAAAACAATCTGAGCCAGATTCTCAAGATGTTATAAAAGCAAAACCTGATACTCATACATCATCAAATATCAGTCGATATTTGCTTGATTCCAAGGAAAAATGGCAAGTCATAGTCAAACAGGAGAGATCCGCTGTTGATCACAAGGTAACGCTCCAGGGCTGACTTGATATATCTTGCTTGATTCCTGATTGCCTCAGAGTTGCACAAAATAATCAGGTCAAATCGAATCTCTTGTAAATGGGCCATATCGCCGTTTAGTATGTCAACAATCGGAGTCACGACACAATCTACTTCCATATCAAGACCTGTGGTAATCTCGGACATCTTCCTTATCAAAAGGCTGTTATCTATATAAGAATTGCCTTTGTCTTCTGCAATGGCATATCCTCTTGAGATAAAGGATATTTTTGTATAGGCACCGATACGATTGATCATATGAAGTAGTTGTGTCAAATGAGGAGAGTGATAAGCGTTGGAATCGACAAACAATAAAACGTTTATTTTCTGACCCTCTACATATTCCAAGTTGACAGGCAGCAATTCTCTGGATTCTATCTTTTTGCTTGATTTTAACAATTGCCTGGTGAAAATGGGTCCTATGGTCTCAAATAAGATGATCGAGGCTAAAACAATGGTGGAGGTTCGCTCGCCCAGGTTCGGAGAGCGCTGCACCACAAAAGCTATCAATCCTACCGCCAAGCCGGCGTGGGGCAACATAGCAGCCCCATACGATAGAGACTTTCTAAAAGGAATGGCCTTAGTAAAATAAGCAACCAGAGCGCCGAAGACTTTCCCAAAGGCCCTGGCCAAAATATATGCTCCGCCTATTTCGCCGGCTCCAAGTAACAGGCCGGGATCAAAATCGGCTCCCGCTATGAGAAAAAATACCAGATACATCGGAGATTCCAGCACTTTCAAAGATGTAAACAGTTTTGTTGCCCGGCCGGGAGCGACATTGACAGATATAAGACCGGCTATCAGCATTGAAATAACAACGGAACTCCCCACCATCGAGCTTACGGGAACCACTATCAGTAAAGCTATAATTTGAGCTATCAGCAATTCTCCGTTGTTATCAAAATACTTAGCCACAAAAACCAACAGTGCCCCCACGACTATACCTATTCCAAAAGAGGCCGCCGTGATCTTGATAAAGACCAGGATGACTTCCCCGAAACCGGTAACCCTGCCGCTGGCAGTCAACAACAGCGGATAGACTATTCCAAATGCAAATGCCGTTACTACATTTGCCACCCCGACCGCCGACATCAAAAAAGATGCCGTTTGCTCGGCACCGCGCCGTTCTTTACTGCAGACGGCAGCCACAGTCAACGCACCCGTCTCTGTGGCAATGATGCCAAGTATCACTGACAGAGTAAGGGGGGCTCCCGCTATTCTAGTGACTATCCCCACCAAAAGGCCGGTCAGTATGCCTTGGCCGAGAATTAAAGATACGATCCGCTTGCCGTAACGACGCAAATCCGACAATAGGAGTCTCTCTCCTATCAAGAACATGACCGCACCGACGGTGAAATTGGTCAGAACACTTAACTTTTGCAAGACCTTATCGGTGATGAGCGGTAGCGGCCCATGTGGACCGATTAAAATTCCCACGGCCATAAAAACGACAACTTCCGGGACCACTCTACGACTGAGCCGCCCCGCAAGTAACGCTATAGAAGAAAGGCCTGCGATAACCAGCAAAGTATATTCTATACAATGTTAATATAGCCAATAAATGCTAAACGCTCTCGGTTGAGGGGAAAATATATTTGTTCCTAACACAAGCTTCATAAAATATCTGGCCGAGCTTGATTTGGGGTATTTGGTGGTAGAATAGTTTGGAAAGCTTGGAGCTTATATGTTATTCGCAAGCGGTATTTTACTGGGAATAGCTGTGCTGGCCTCGGTGCTCAGCATGCACTTTGGGCCCCACTCTCATTTTGTATCACTGGCCGCCGGCGGAGTCTCGATCGCAATCCTGATCGCTATGATTGCGACACAAGGGGGCGATGAAACAATATACTTTATACTCGGTGTAGATTTGGCCATTGTGCTAGGTGTCGGATTTTTATTAAAACACGGTTTTAGTCAAAAATCTTCTTTCGCTACATATAACAAGCCGTCTCTTGTCTCCGGTATAGCAATCAGTGACCTAAACCCCATAGGTGTGGTACAGGCCGGCGGAGAACTCTGGTCAGCCACGTCAGTGGCCGGAACGATTAAAGCCGGCTCCAAGGTAGACGTAATCTCATCTACGCCCGTCAGGCTGGAAGTGGTAGCCACAGATCAGGTATTGGATCCGTTCTCCGATTCGACATATGGACTCACAGTAGCCAAAGACGACCAGCCACCGGATGCAACCGAAATCAGAAAAGAAGGATAAAAACAGGCCATTTATAAATATCAACCCTATTTGATTCTACAAGCTTGATTTTATAAAAAAAATTTACAAATACAATTTGGAGCTCAAATGATTATCACAGAAGTAATCGCAGCAATTGTCCTTATTCTCATCGCCACCTTTACGCTTCGGTCCGTCAAAATTATTACCGAGTATAAAAGGGTGGTACTGTTCAGGCTTGGTAAGGCAATTGGTATCAAGGGGCCGGGGTTAATCTTTGTCAATCCCTTGACGGACAAAACAAAGGTTGTCGACCTGCGTGAACAATACTTGGAAATTCCCCATCAAACAGCGATTACCAAAGATAACGCCCCCATTTCCATCGACTTTATTATTTTTTACAAAGTAGTCGATCCCCAATTATCTGTCATTTCGGTTTTGAACTTTGCCGGAGCGGCACTTAATATAGCGGCAACAACCCTCAGGAGCGTCGTTGGTGATATGTCCTTGGACGACATTCTCTCCAAGAGGGAAAATATGAACGCTTTACTCAGGGTAAGACTAGACGATGTAACGGAACGCTGGGGGGTCAAAATCACCAACGTAGAAGTAAGGGAGATCAATCCTCCGCCCGGAGTTCAAGAAGCTATGACGAGGCAAATGTCGGCTGAACGCACCAGAAGAGCGGTTGTCACCGAAGCAGAAGGTAGAAAAGAAGCCGGGATCTTGACAGCGGAAGGAGAACGACAAGCGGCTGTCATCAGAGCGGAAGGTCAGCAGAAGTCTGAAATCCTAAAAGCGGAAGGGGAACGACAATCGGCAGTCTTGCGGGCCAGTGGCTATGCCGAAGCTTTACAGTCTATATTAGCCACGGCACAACAATTGGATAAAAATAGCATTACCTTGCAGTATTTTGAAACTCTCAAACAAATTGCTTCATCACCTTCCAGTAAAATAATTATACCGAGTGAATTATCTAACATAATGTCACAACTCACTGCCATGAGTTCTATCAACACATCCATGTTGGACAAAGAATAATCTATTGATGCCCTGATGAAACCAGGTTTAGAGATAAGGGAATTTAACCCCAATTAATTCTTGTAGGCGGCATAAGACTTTCTCCGTTTTCGGTAGGGATCACGCCTAAAACCTGATGTATCGCCATCTTGTTGCGCATAAAACCGTTGGCGGAAGCAGCCATATAAAGCCGCCATATTCGAGCCCGTCTCTCTCCAACCAAATTAACCACTTTATCGTAGTTTCGCTCCAAATTTGTGACCCAATCCTCCAGAGTACGTCTGTAGTGCTCGCGCAAAGATTCCACATCGCGTACTTCAAAACCTGCTTTTTCCATCAAAAGTACGACTTCACCTACGTCGATCAACTCACCGTCTGGAAATACATAACGGTTGGCAAAAGTTTTTTCCCCGAGCTTGGAACCACCCGGCTTAGAGATGGCATGATTGCAAAGTCTCCCTGCCGGCAATAAAAGGGATTTTATTTTCATGAAGTATTCCTCGGCTCTGACCATCCCCACATGCTCAAACATCCCGATGGAAGAAACGGCGTTGAACTTTTCATTCTCGATATAGCGATAGTCTTGCAGTCTGATATCGACTCTGTCTTGAAGGCCCAAGCGCTTGATACGCTCTCTGGCATATCGGGCTTGAGCTTCGGATAATGTAATACCCACAACCTCGGCATTATATCTTGTAGTGGCGTGGATTGCCATAGAGCCCCAACCGCAACCTATATCGAGCAATTTTAAACCCGGTTGTTCTTTCAGACCCAATTTTGCACAGACCAAATCGTGTTTTGCTTCCTGTGCCTGTTCAAGCGTAAAGTCGTCTGCTATATACCTGGCACATGAGTAAGTCATGGCTTGACCTAAAATAATTTCATAGAAGTCATTGTTGACGTCATAGTGATGACTAATGGCTTTCTTGTCACGAAGAGGTGAGTGCAATTTACCACTCCTGGCCGTAAATTCCTCTTCAGGTGGCTTTGGTCGTCGTCTGATCGCACCCACTCGTAAGCATGCGTAAACCAGACCGACAAGATCTCTAAAAGATATCTTTACACCGTTTTTTATTTGCCTGTCCAGGCTATCAAGCAATTTGAAGATATCTCCACTTACGGATATATCCCCTACGACATACGCTCTGCCAAGACCCAGTTCATTTGGCGACCAAAGTAGCCAAACCAGTGCCTGAGGAGAAGATACGTAAATACGCTCCTCGGAATCATCGTTGCCGAATTTACTGCCGTCCCAAAATTCTATGGCGACTTTAGGAGTCCCCCCAAACAATTTATCAAGGAAAAAAGATAGCTTCAAAGCCACCGAAGACGAATTTTCCGGGAACAGATCTCTTTCTTCCAGGACACCTCCGGATGTATTATTTATATCTTGCCCACGGGAAACCACCTTGGCTCACCCCCTATTGTATTAATTATTTTAGCAACATCGTCAGAGTTAAGAGATGTTACAAAGGAATATAATTATCTACACTAATTATATTCCTACATCCATAATATGGCAAGGCATAAATAGAGCGGCGGCTTTTTATCGGGTTATCTTGTATGACTTACGAGCATACAAAAGTCATATTCTAAGGATAGAAATTCACAAATCAAAGATATGTCACCAAGAAACGAAGTCTGCATTTCTTGAGGATAAAAGCCCGGAAATGATGGAGCTTGGAAATTGTAAAACATGGGCGATGGTAAAAACTTACATCAGAAAAAGGGAATTTTACGGTTACCAATCATCTTGGCGATGAGCTTTCGTCAAAAACTAGATATTTACAGAGACGAACCGGCTATGTCTACATCAAAATATGTATCTATATCAAAAGTGAATCCGATTAGCTTGATCGGACTTACGAAAAGGTATCTGAGAAACCGTCTTGGTGCTCAACCCTTGAGCACCAACTGAGAGTTTTTGTCAATAAAGAACTATTCGCTTGATTTTCGTCCGGTCAGGAACTTGATCACTAAATAAATGATGCCTACGATAACGGCGATTTTGACTACCGTCATAATGATACCGGCCAGGGAGGACAAGACATAAAATGCAACCACAATGGCGACCACGCCTACCGCTGCCACACCAATTTTATGTGCCGGAGTCAATGATTTATTTTTTTTGCTGTCATAACCAAGATCATAGCTGCCTCCGGTTTGCACATCATGACTATTAGGTTTACTCATACCTACCTACTTTCCTTTTGGCCGATTACCATTATACACGCAAAAGAATCATTACGCTGATCACAGCTTGCATAACGCCAGCTTGGCAAAAGCTTTTTTTATTGACAACCTGCCGATACCTGCCATAAGATAGCCGGCTGGGAACGGTTGTCATTGTTCGAAATCTGACGCGCTTTGAAAATCGGCTCTCAAACGTCGACGCACATCTCGAGATATGTCCTCTATCTCTTATGTGAAAATATATGGACCTTAATAAAAACATTCCGGGTTTAAAACGACTGAAAGGTTAGTCAATCAAGATACCATGACTTCCATGGCCAATAAAGTACTCTAGAAAAAAGAGAGTTACGAAACTCTATATATCTTTATATCTAGAAATTACGACCTAAACCAGAGCTTTATGAATTCTCTAGATAAACTCAATTCACTGTTAATCCTGGTTATTTGTTATAATAAAACTGCAGCGGCTGGGGATAAAAAAGGGTTTTATTCTTCCGTGACAGCAATTTTAAAATTAACGCAATAATGCGTTAACAGTATTTGGTAATAATTAGACTGATGTCGCTTTTAGATAAGTCGACAAAACGACCGGCAATGTATGCCGGCTTATTCAGATAGCAGATTGCGTAAAATATGTCGCCGGAAATCGAGTTAAAACCACTAAAACAACTGCGTGACGATATGATAGCCGATCTCATGGAACGGAAATTACCGCCACAGGAAGCCGTTGAGCGGTATGTATCGCAGTTGGATGAGCAGATCGGCGATTTTCTCGACCGCCATGTACATAAAAGCAACAAGCTGGTATTGCTAGCCGTAGGCGGATACGGACGAAGACAGCTTTGTCCTTACAGCGACTTAGATCTGACACTGGTAGACAATCATAGGTTATCGACTTCGGATAAATCATCTCAGCTCTGGTATTACATTTGGGACAGTGGCCTGAGTCTCGACCACTCTGTGCGGCACAAAAAAGAAGTTCTGGCCCTGGCCAAGCAAGACGTAAAAGTGGCTCTGGGACTTTTAGACGCCCGCCCGATAGCGGGAAATCACAAACTGGGTATGGACGTCATCGACAGCGCTCTCTCACAGTGGGCGGCATATGGATATAAATTTCTGGATGACTTGATGTCTTCAACTCAAAAACGTTACGAACTTTTCGGCGAACTCGCCTACCTTTTGGAACCTGACCTCAAGCAATCGGCCGGCGGATTGCGTGATATCTCGATTTTGAAAGCTTTTGCAAAATTTGACGACTCCGTGAGGGATTTGGTCGAAGCCAGGTCTTTAGAGATACACGAAACCCTCATCACAAATGCCAGAGTACTCGAGCATGCCGTCTCGATGCGGGAAAACGACAGGCTACTTCTTCAGGATCAAGCCGAGGTAGCGTCACTACTTGGGTATGACAACGAGGATCTTCTGATGAAAGATATCTCGGAAGCGGGACGGGCCATACAGACAACCTATGACGATGCCTGGAGAAGAATTAACAAGAAATACATCAAAAAAGCCATTACGGTCAATGTTGATATTGCCAACCCGCATATCAGCTTTTTGGACGGAGAGCTTTGCCTTGCCGATTCAGACGACTACAAGCTCGATATGGATACCGTCCTCGAACTGGCCCTTGCGGCAGCCCAACAAGATCTCTTAATCAATGTGGCATCACTTTCTAAATTGCAAAACGCCCATATTACTCCCGATATCCCATGGACAGACAGACAGCGAGATCTGTTCATAAAATTATGTGCTACCGGTGCGTCTTTTATTAAAACTGCGGAAATTTTAGATCAGCATCATCTTTTCGAAATGATCATTCCGGAATGGAAAAGTGTACGCAATCTACCTCAGAGAAATGCTTACCATAAGTTTACCGTCGACAGACACTTGCTGGAAGCCGTAGCCAGAACCAAACCCCTTCAAGCAGACTGTGAGCGGCCGGATCTACTCATCATCGGCGCCCTTTTGCATGATATCGGGAAAGGCCGGCTTGAAGACCACAGTGAGCTCGGAGCCGTCTTGGCATATACCATAGCTTCCCGGATGGGTTTTAGTAGTGAAGATATTGATACCATTGTCGCACTGGTAAAGTACCACTTGGTGCTACCGGAGGTAGCGACCAGACGTGACCTTGAAGACACCGGCACGATACAGACCGTGGCAAGGCTACTTGAAAATAAACTCACATTGCACCTATTGGGCGCGTTGGCAGAAGCCGACGGTTTGGCAACCGGTAGTACGGCCTGGAGTTCGTGGAAGCACGAGCTGATAACGCTTCTCAGCCAAAAAGTAGAAGACGTGCTTAGCAGCAAAAATAGTGGTACTA
>JAJZMK010000141.1 GCA_021798275.1 Actinomycetes bacterium
GTTAGACTGACAGCCTTTAGAGACCTGCTTAGAGACAAAGGAATTTCGGTTTCCGAACGAGAAGCACTTTGAAAAGCGGCTTTAACGGGTAAATATCATATAGCTTGGCGTGAATTGTTTTAGATAACTATGGATCGATCAAATACTTACAAAAAGCCGGCCAAACTGCTGGCAATCGAAACTGCGACTTTTGAGGTCGCCGCCGCTGTCGTATCCGGCGACGACCTGCTAGGATCGCTTTCTCATCAGACTGGCCAACGCCACGTGGAAGAACTATTTCCGATGATAGACGAGCTTTTGGAAACCACCGGTTGTCCGGCAAGCGAACTGGATGGCATCGTTGTGGACATCGGCCCCGGACTCTTTACGGGACTTCGTGTGGGGATAGCGGCGGCTAAAGTTATGGCTTACGGACTTTCCAAAGTGGTTATCCCTATTACCGGGACTGTGGTACTTGCCGAAGCTCTCAAACAAAAGATTTTTGCCGACCACCAAGCTATGCTCGCTGATGTGTCACAGACGGTTCTTATTATTACGGTTTTAGACGTAAGAAGGGGCGAAGTGGCTTTCGAAATGAGCTCTTCGGTACTACATAATTCCACTATCCAAAACGATCGATCAGAATATATAGACACGTCATTTACCAATAATGGCGACTGTATCACCGATCAAGAAGACTTTTTAAAAAGAGAACTCGCTACAGGCAACCTTCAGATAGCTACACCGGAGCTTTTTTCTCAATATTTAAAGAAAATAACCGGGCAAATTATTTCTTATCAAAACAATGTAGTTTCTCGTGATAAAGACACTAAGTCATATTCGAAGAATTGGAAAGTAGTTGTTGGCGGAAGCGGTATAGTCCGCTATCGCGATGTCATTGAGAGAGATTTCAAGGAGACATCTGATTTTGTCCGGGATCATCTGATTATCTGCGACGAGCCAAATGTGCCTCCGGTCGACGTCCTTGCTCAACTAGGTCATAAATCTTTTATACGCGGTGATTATGTGCAGCCATCTCTTGTGAAACCGGTTTATCTCCGAGAGGCAGATGCTAAAGCCGGGGCTTGGAAAGGAGCGACGGCTAAGCCGTAAGGTGTCTGTCCGTATTGCTAGACAGAAATACCTTCCTACCCAAACGACTCTTTTGGTAAATATGCAAAGATATAGAGATATGTATTTCAGCGTGTCTGTCTTTGAATATGCTAGAAATAGAGAGTGGATTTTTTAAAATCTATTAAAATAAGCCATACTCCTACACAACCTGTCGCGGGAGAAAACTATCAGGTGTCGATCCTCAAAATGAGGAAGTCCGATATCAAACAAGTGCTTGTCATCGAACAGACAGTTTTCCCCCGACCCTGGTCGGCCGCACTTTATGAGAGCGAACTTGAACAGCCCGATACCCGTTGCTACTATGTGGCCAAAGTCGGTAGATCTGTCATAGGCTATATAGGATATATGGTTGTCTTGGATGAGTCGCACATCACCACTTTGGCGGTGGATCAGAAATGGCACCGAAACGGTCTTGGAATGCTCCTTTTATTCCAGGTGGCAAAAGACGCCGAGCGTTTAAATTTAAAAGCCATGACATTGGAAGTCAGGACCGCCAATATAGCAGCTCAGCAACTTTACTTTAAATTCGGATTTTTGCCCATTGGGGTAAGGAAAAATTATTACGCCGAAATCAACGAAGACGCCATCGTGATGTGGGCAGACTCAATTCAGTCCGAGGAGTATCGGGTTAGGTTGGAAGATATCATGAAATGCCTGGAAGAAAAAGCAAATTTGCGTTTTGGACTGGAGTCAAAAGCGGTGATAACGCTCAATAGTATAGATCAATAACATAGAATAGAGAGCTCCGGAAATATTTCTGACGTTTAAGGATTTGGTACAAAAAACATGAACAGAATTTTGGGCATAGAAACCTCTTGTGACGAAACGGCGGCGGCTGTTGTCGAAGGAGGCAACCGGATTTTGTCCTCTATAGTTTCAAGTCAAGTACTGTTACACGCCGACTTTGGCGGCGTCGTTCCGGAGATAGCCTCCCGCTCTCACTTGGAAGCCATTACCTACGTCATCGATGAAGCTCTTACAAAAGCCGGTCTGGCTAAAAACGGGGACGGTATAGACGCGATAGCCGTCACCAATGGGCCCGGTCTGATAGGTGCCCTCATGGTAGGTCTGGCGGCGGCAAAGGCTTTGTCGCTGGCCTGGGATAAGCCGTTCGTGGCCGTCAATCATCTCGAGGGTCATTTGTATGCATCGCTATTGGAGGATGCCAACATCGAGATGCCGGCAATAGTGGAACTGGTCTCCGGTGGGCATACTCTTTTGATCCTTATGTCGGCTCCTGGTCAATATCAGATTCTGGGTTCGACCGTGGACGATGCAGCCGGGGAAGCTTTTGACAAGGTAGCGCGTTTCTTGCATCTCGGCTACCCCGGTGGCCCCGCCATCGAGAAGATCGCCGCCGAGGGTAACGATAAGTCTGTTCAATTTCCGCGTCCTATGCTCGGTCAGGGACTGGATATGTCATTTAGCGGCTTAAAAACGGCCGTTGTGAATTTTGCCAAGAAAAATCCGACCTTTCCGGTTGCAGATATTGCGGCATCTTTTCAGCGTTGTGTGGCGGACGTATTGGTGAGTAAAGCGGTAGCGGCATTGGAGTTGACGGGGGCAAAAAGTATCTGTTTGGCAGGAGGTGTCGGGGCCAATACTTTATTGAGAGAGGAACTGAAAAAAGCTGCCTCGCATTTACATATAAAGTGTTATCTGCCGTCAAAATCCATGTGTACCGATAACGCGGCAATGATAGCGGCGGCCGGTTATTACCGGTTGCAAGCCGGTCCTCCGAGCTTACTTAACGTAAGCGCCGTTGCCAATTTGTCTCTATCTGGGACTTTCGAGGGTAACTAAATACGTCGAGCAATCTCTACAAAGAAGACGGGCTGTAAATACCGTCTTCTTTGGAGTATTTGATTGGTGATAGTATTTTGGGCTCCCATCTTTGGACACGATAGTATTTCTTATCAGGAATCAGCTATTTTGGATTTACTATATCAGGATAACCTGATATAGTAAATCAGGTTATCCTGATATAGTATTTGCCTAGGAGAGTAGTTTGGAAAATTCGCTACCGGCACCATGCGCCATACAAGACGCGCCTCATGACGCAAGTGAAGATTTACCGATGGGCCGCAGGCGTTTTTCCAAAATAGCTTTTCTCGCAATCTGGGGACCGGGATTGATTGTCATGCTGGCCGATACCGATATAGGCAGTCTTGTCACCGCTGCGCAGTCGGGAGCCGAACTCGGTTATAAAATGATCTTACCTAATCTAATTTTAATCCCCATTTTATATGTGGTCCAGGAGATGACAATACGACTCGGTATCGTTACCGGTAAAGGTCACGGAGCTTTGATTCGCGAGTACTTCGGGAAATGGTGGGGCCTTTTATCGGCAGGCACTCTGTTTGCCACATCGATCGGAGCGTTGCTCACTGAATTTGCCGGAGTGGCCGGCGTCGGTGAAATATTTAATATATCTCCCAGAATAACCGTTCCTGTAGCGGCGGCTTTTTTGATCGGTATCGCCCTGACGGGTAGCTATCGTCGGGTGGAGAGGATAGGAGTGGCTCTTGGCCTTGCCGAACTTGTTTTCATTCCCGCTGTGTTGATGTCACATCCAAACACCCATGAAATATTGACCGCTCTCAGCCAGGTGTCGGTACACAATCATTCTTATATGATTCTCCTTGCCGCCAACATAGGTGCCGTTATCATGCCCTGGATGATATTTTATCAGCAGGGAGCGGTAATAGATAAGAAGCTTTCCGTAAAGCAAATAAGGAACGAGAGACGAGACACCGCTTTCGGGGCTTTTCTGACACAGCTGATCGCTGTTGCCGTCGTCATTGTCTTTGCCGCCACTGTAGGTATGCATGGGGTTTCTTCTTCTCTGACAACCGTGGGAAGTCTGGAGCATGGTCTGCAGCCTTATTTGGGGGCTACGGCTGCAAAGATCATATTGGCCACTGCTTTGACAGGCGGGGCCCTAGTGGCCGCCCTGGTGGCTTCTTTGGCCGGAGCTTGGGGATTATCCGAGGTCTTTGGGTGGAAGCACACCTTGAATGAAAAACCCAATAAGGGAAATATCAGGTTTTACGGTGTCTATACACTGATACATGTAGTCGGAGCTTTTATTGTCTTGGCAAATCTTGACTTGGTCGCATTGGTGATCAACGTGGAGGTCATGAACGCCCTATTGTTGCCGATTGTGATAGGGTTTCTCCTCCTCCTCGAAGCAAAAGCAATTCCCGCGCAATACAGAATGAAAGGCACTTACCGCGTTGTGGTCATTACTTTATGTCTTGTAGTGGTAGGCTTTGGTCTCTATACAATCCCAACCGTTATTTAGAAGTTAGGCAGATTATAAAGCCATCTTTGCAGAGATGGGACGATACAATTCTTGTGGCATGAGAATTACGTTATTCAGGTATATTTTTTGATAATTTAGCTGCAACTTTTAGAATTGTTTCGGCTATACCTATATCATCTTCTGACATTAAATTAGACATTATTTTTAATAAAATAGTCATTACGGTTTTGGAATACATTCCGGTTGAAATAAGTATCCGTAAAACTTCAGGGTTACCCATGAGTCTTAAAAATAAGCGCGCCACTTTGTAATAGGAGCCGTAATGCATATCCAGCATGTCGTTGTAACCGTATAAGAGAGCGGGGTTATCGCCGGCAAAAGCTTCACTGATCGCGGCGGCTGCTAAACGTCCGGACTCATATCCATATGCTATTCCTTCGCCGTTGAACGGGTTGATAAGTCCTCCGGCATCGCCGACGACAAGGTATCTTTGCCCTACCAAATGGCTACTTGACATTCCCATCGGCAATTTCCCTCCGGTCGGTTCGCCGATGCGGCTTTCCGGTGACAGACCCCAGGAAGACGGAGCTTGCCTGGTAAAAGTGTTGAGTAAATTCGTGGTATTGACTTCTTTCCATTTGGCCATGGTAGAAACCAAACCTATACCGACATTTACTCGTCCGTCACCCAGGGGGAAAATCCAGCCGTAACCGGGCAACAGAAGATTATTTTCGTCGCGTATATCGAGCTGAGATTCGATATAGGGATCATGGCTTCGCGGGGAAGAATAGTAGCCGCGGATAGCCAATCCAAAAGGAAGCTGTCTGTTCCTTTTGACCTGCAGCGAACGGCCTATTCGGGCGTTAGCCCCTTCGGCTATTATGAGGTAGCGGGCCGTTATCTCCGATACGGTGTCTCGTTGTTTATCTTTGACCAGTATTTTGACATGATCCTCTTTCGGCTCAGCGGCTATGGCTTCGCAGGCCTGCCATACCTTTGCGCCGGTCTTTTCCGTATTAGCCAAGACAAGTTCATCCAAGTCGTAACGCGTAATAACGTATCCGTGCTCCGGTAAGCCGGGTACTTTCGGCCAATCCATAGTCAGTTCTTTGCCAAAGGCGCGCGTTCTCAAGCCAAAGTATTTGTGGGCAAAAGATAGGGGTTCGGTCATTCCCATATCAAAGAGCTGGCGTAGGGAGCGGGGCGTAAGTCCGTCGCCACAGGTTTTTTCTCGCGGAAAGGTCTTTTTCTCGACAAGTAAAGTATCGTAACCGTTTGAGGCCAGCCAAAAAGCGGCGGAAGCCCCGGAAGGCCCTCCCCCTATTACCAATACGTCGCAAGCGAGATTGGTCGGCCTCTCCGGCAGGAGCAGAACGTCATTGTTAGCAATTTCCACAAAGAAATATTACAGCTTATCGACGTCTGATTCAGTCGTGATATGTCGGATTGACGTAGTTATATCTGTTTAACGCATAAGACGGTTATTTCGTTGCTTCTTATGAATATCCTTTGTCCTGCAATGGTCTTTTCCCCTGTATTCAATGGTTTAGACCCGATGAGAGAGAAGTAAAAAGCTGTTTTGGGATCAAGAGTCGGAGCAATTTCCCGAGTATTTTAGAATTTTTTCTAAATAATGCAGTTTTCAGTTTGGCATATGGCTGGATTCGTGATAAAAATTATTAGCAATGGGAAGTCTTGACAGTTACCTACCGATATTTTTATTGGCCGTTCTGGCTATAGCTTTTGCCGCCTTGTCACTGCTGGCGTCAAAGTTATTGGCACCGCAGAGGCCTACCGTTGCCAAAGAAGCACCTTATGAATGTGGAATAGTCCCGACTTATGAACCTCCGCAACGTTTTCCGGTGCGTTTTTACCTCGTCGCCATGGTATTTGTTATTTTCGACGTAGAGGTTATTTTTCTGTTTCCGTTCGCCGTAATATACAATCAATTAGGAAGATTTGGCCTAATCGAGATTATAGTCTTTGCCATAGCAGTCTTTTTCGCTTTCATCTATTTGCTGGCCAGCGGAGCTTTAGACTGGGGACCGGTAAAGATGATCAAACCGAGTACATATGCCAAAGAGCTGCGTACCACACAAGGGACTGTCAAGAGGTACGGGTCCGATACAAACCGCGCCGCATAATACCAAGACGTATTTTTATCCTTGCGGTATGGGTATTTTAGATAGTGCAATTTACGGCCGCTACTTTGACAGATAAATTGCCTCGGTTTTTTATATGGAAGACGTCTTTTGGGTAAGCTATGAAAGGCTTGACCGGAAATTATGCGCAAATAGGAAAGGGATGATGGAATGTTGAGGAGGTCAGAGTGTCTTCTTGGAAAGGTCTAGAGTCTTTAAGCCACAATTTTCTCACCGGTACGCTGGAGGAATTTGTTAAGTGGTCGCGCAAGTCAAGTATGTGGCCGGCGACGTTCGGGTTAGCGTGCTGTGCTATAGAAATGATGGCAGCCGGTGCGGCTGATTTTGACTTGGCCAGATTCGGTATGGAAGTCTTTCGACCGTCTCCCCGCCAATCTGACCTGATGATAGTGGCCGGCAGGCTTTCTCAAAAAATGGCTCCCGTCTTGCGCCAGGTATACGATCAGATGGTCGAGCCAAAATGGGTGATTTCCATGGGCGTATGCGCATCAACGGGCGGCATGTTCAATAACTATGCCATAGTACAGGGAGTAGATGAAATAGTACCCGTCGATGTCTATGCTCCCGGGTGTCCTCCCGCTCCGGAAACGCTTATCCATGCCATATTAACCTTGCATGAAAAAGTAATGTCCGGTGAAATTACCAGAAGAAGGCAGCAACAAAACGGCGGTGCCGGTATAGATCTGTCGGCTGAAACACCGGGATGGGTAAAACCTCAGGCCAATCCGGTTAGAATCGGGACTCCAAAATAGTGACCGTAGAAGATCAGAACATCGAAGACAGGCCGGCAGAAAACGATATCGTAGCATCTTTGCCTATCAAAGGTCTTATATATACAGAATCTGCGGGCACGGTAACATTTTTCCCGTCACAGTCCCAATATCTTGAATTGACAAACGCTCTCAAGGGAGCGTCTTTTGTGACCTGTTCCGATTTATGTGCGGTTGACTATCTACGTCATTTGGAAAGACCGCTTCCAAGCGGTGTATCCCCCGAACGTTTTGAAGTCGTAGTTCAGTTGCTTTCACTTTCCAGAAAGCAAAGGGTTAGGATTAGGTTACAGATACCGGAAGAAAATCCGCATGCTCCCAGTCTGTTTTATATATACCCGGGAGCAGAGAATATGGAAAGGGAAGCTTTTGACTTGATGGGTATAGTGTTTGACGAGCATCCCGATATGACCAGAATCTTGATGCCCCACGATTGGGAGGGTCATCCTCTGCGCAAAGACTACTCCGTAGGTAGAGTGCCGGTACAGTTCAAAGAAGCACCGGGGCCGAGATGACGGGCATTTGTTCCGGCTTGATGTTGATCCGCAGGCCCACAACGGCCGCAGGATTGTAAAGGAGATAAATCGTTGTCGAAAGGCGATCGCGAAAATGATCTTGAATTGAACCCATTTTCCTCACCAGACGGTGAAAATGAGACGGATGTAGACGAATTTCTTCCGAATACGGAAGAAGCTGACGATTATGTGGATGTAAGCGAAGAAGATGATCCAGATGAGGACGAGACCGATTTACTTTATGCCGCTTTAGACATCGAATCGGAAACCGACGAGGGTGACCAGGAATTAGACTTTTCTTCGGCCACATCTCCGGTCGAGCTTTTAATTGAGCAAGGTGCCGTTCTTCGTTTGCCGGAAGACGCTGCTTTGGATGCTCTCGATCCCGATGAATCCGAAGCAAGTTTCGGTGAAGACGAAACGATGATTATTAACCTGGGTCCTCAGCACCCTTCCACACACGGAGTTCTTCGTGTCATGCTTGAATTAGAGGGTGAAACCGTCCTCAGGTCAAAACCGGTTATCGGCTACCTCCACACCGGCATGGAAAAGACCGCCGAGGAATTGACATACGTACAGGGAGCTACCAATGTCACAAGGATGGATTACCTCTCTCCTTTGAATAACGAACTTGTCTGGTCTTTGGCCGTGGAAAGTCTTTTAGATGTGGAAATGCCTCCGCGGGCTACTTGGATCAGAATGCTGATGTCGGAGTTAAACCGCATATCTTCCCATGTAATGTGGGCAGCCACCAACGGGATGGATCTGGCCTCTACCACCATGATGATTTTTGGTTTCAGGGAAAGAGAAATGGTACTGTCCTTCTTTGAAAAAACCACCGGACTTAGAATGAATCATAACTACATCAGACCCGGTGGGGTTGCCGCTGATTTGCCGGACGGTTGGGAAGACGACGTCGAGGTGATCATAGATACCATTTCTTCCAGGCTCGACGACTATGACGAGCTACTGACGGGCCAGCCCATATTTCGTCAGCGTACGGAAGGAGTCGGCGTGATGAGCGCCGATCTGGCGTTGGCTCTTTCGGCCACCGGACCAGTTTTGAGAGCGGCCGGCGTTCCCTGGGATCTCCGCAAAGACATGCCTTACCTCGCTTATGAGGACGTGGATTTTGACGTGGTTGTCGGAACGGTCGGCGATACTTTTGATCGCTATGCCGTCAGGTTAAACGAAATAAGGGAATCCATCAAGATAGTCAGACAAATCTTGGAAAAAATGCCATCAGGTGACTATAGGGTGCAGGATGCCAAAATTACCCCTCCGCCCAGACAGCGTATAGATCAATCTATGGAAGCCCTGATACATCACTTTAAACTTTTCACGAGAGGGTTTGAGACACTTGTAGGTGAGAGCTACGTCGCCATAGAGTCCCCCCGCGGCGAGCTCGGTTGTTACCTGGTTTCCGACGGTTCCAATAAGCCTTACAGAATGCATATCAGGGGACCGAGTTTTGTAAATCTGCAAAGCGTACCCGCTCTTTTGCGCGGAAGCCTGCTGGCAGATACCATAGCAATTCTATCCTCCGTGGATCCCGTGCTGGGCGAAGTTGATAGGTGACGGTGCGTTCAAATATGACTGAAAAAGATAATTATTTAGCTAAAATCCTCGAGAGGAAACAGCCGAGTGATGATGGGGGATTCTCAGAAGAAGGCTTAGAAAGAGCCAAGGCTCTTATTTCGTTATACCCAAAAAAGCGTTCCGCCCTGATACCCCTGTGTCATCTGGCTCAAGGCGAGCACGGCTGGCTTACGGAACGCTCCATGGAAGAGATAGCCGAGCTTCTCGAGATTTCCGTCGCAGAAGTGAGCGGAACGGCAAGTTTCTACGACATGCTCCATCTTGAGCCGGTGGGAAACTATGTTATTTCTGTCTGTACCAACATAGCCTGTATGTTGGGCGGTGCTTATGAACTCCTCGAGAGCATAGAAGAGCGACTGGGAATAAGCGTGGGACAGACGACTTTGGATATGCAATTTACTTTGGAAGAAGCTGAATGTCTGGGGGCATGCGATACCGCACCTTGTCTACAGGTTAACAGCAGATTTTTTGGCAACCTGGACGCAGTCGCCTTTGACAAACTGGTAACGGATCTGGCTTCCGGGGCTCTTGCCGGCGTCGTCCCTCCTCACGGAGTACTTTCCAGGGTGCAGAGAGTCTTTTCCCTTATGTCCGGCGAACAGGGAGAGGCTGCCGCTTCGAATACCGATGAGACATTGGGGCAAAAATAATATGTTTAATCCGACGGATCCTATAGTTACAAAAAGAATGTCTTTTGAAGACTCTTATACTTTGAGTAGATTTCTGGCAACCGGTGGCTATGAAGGTCTGAAAAAAGCACTCTCGATGTCAAGAGAGCAAGTACAAGAAGAGGTCATGAAAGCCAGCCTGTTAGGTCGTGGGGGAGCGGGATTCCCGGCCGGACGCAAATGGTCCATGCTGAGAAAAGCTCCGACTTCTTATCTCGTTGTCAACGGTGACGAGAGCGAACCGGCTACCTTTAAAGATCATCTGCTGATAGAAAAGGATCCGCACCAACTTATCGAAGGAACCATCATCGCCGCTTATGCTCTCGGTGTCACACAAGCTTTTATCTTCGTCAGAGGAGAATTTGCCCTGGGTTTTGAGAGATTGACTGCAGCTTGTAACGAAGCTTACGCTCACAACGCGGTGGGGAAAAATATATTTGGTTCCGATTTTTCTGTCGACTTGGTCATACATCCAGGCGCCGGAGCCTATATATGCGGGGAAGAGACTTCTCTGATCGAGTCTCTGGAGGGCAAGCGTGGCTACCCGAGAATCAAGCCTCCGTATTTCCCGGCTGTCATGGGTCTTTATAATGAACCTACCGTCGTCAACAACGTGGAGACAATGTCAAACCTGCCTTGGATCCTGCAGCACGGAGGCGACGCTTTTGCCGCTTTAGGGCAGGGTTCATCCACCGGAACCAGGCTGTTCGCTCTTTCCGGGCGGGTAAAGCGTCCGGGTTGGTATGAGTTGGAAATGTCAAAAACGACATTCAGGGATTTAATCTACGACAAAAACCTAGGTCAAGGGATCATAGGTGATAAAAAAATAAAGGCTTTTATACCCGGCGGAGTTTCCGCTCCCTGGTTTTTTGAAGAGCACCTGGATATGGGTCTCGATCAAGACGCGGTGGCCAAGGCCGGCTCCATGCTCGGCTCCGGCTCCGTAGTGGTCATGGATGAAACGACATGTGTTGTGCGGGCATCTTGGCGGATCACAAAATTTTTCCACAGGGAGTCATGCGGTCAATGTACTCCATGTAGGGAGGGATCCGGATGGCTGGAAAAGATTTTGCGAAGGATCGAAGAAGGTTCGGGGAGAATCGAAGACCTGGATCTTTTGATGGATGTCTGCGATTCCATAGCACCGGGTGTCAGCTGGCCCCCCCAGCAGACGACCATTTGCGTATTGGGACCTTCCATTCCAAGTTCCATAGCGTCAGCGATCAGAAATTGCAGGGATGAATTTTTAGAACATATCAAATTAGGGCATTGTCCGTTTGAAAAAGATCATATTTTGGCCGGAGCTCACTCATGACAGATACCGTTAAAAACGATTCACACGACATCGCCGGTGCCGAAGCGCAACCCGACAGCGATACAGTCAGCTTGATTATAGACGGCAGGCAGGTAACGGCACATAAAGACGAGCTGTTGATTGAAGCCGCTGAGAGACACGGGATTTTTATACCCAGGTTCTGTTACCACCCGCACATGGATCCGGTGGGGATGTGCAGGATGTGTCTGGTGGAGGTTTCCAGTCCCAGAGGTTTCAGTCTGCAGCCCTCCTGTTATTTGAAAGTTCAGGAGAATATGGAAGTAAAGACCTCTTCTGAAAAAGCCAAGAGGGCTCAAGAGGGCGTATTGGAGTTGCTTCTTATCAATCACCCACTTGATTGTCCCGTCTGCGACAAGGGTGGTGAGTGTCCTCTGCAAGATCAGGATATGTCACACGGCCCGGGGGAGTCGCGCTTTATAGAAGAGAAGAGACATTTTGACAAACCGGTTGAAATCGGGCCTCTAACGTACCTGGACAGGGAGAGATGTATACAGTGTGCCCGCTGTACGAGGTTTGCCGCGGAAATAGCAGGCGATCCGCAAATCGATTTTGCCGGACGCGGTGATCAGACGATAGTGGCCACTTCTCCGACTCAACCGTTTGACTCTTATTTCAGCGGTAACACTGTTCAGATATGTCCGGTCGGAGCTTTGACATCCAAAGCTTATCGTTTTAAATCACGCCCTTGGGATCTGGAACAGGCAGAGACGACATGTATGTTATGCTCGGTTGGCTGCCGTCAAGCCGCTCAGTCATCGGCCGGTGCTTTGGTTCGCTATCTGGGGATAGACGACGTCAACGTCAACCAAAGTTGGCTGTGTGATAAAGGCCGCTATAGCTTTGAGGCTTTGCAAAACGGTCGCATCCTTGCGCCTCTTGCCAGGCACCAAGGCCGGTTGGAGCCGGTGCGATGGGCCGACGCCTTGGCCGATGTCACCGCCGGAATACGTTCGGCGCTATCTAAAGGCGGCAACGACCAAATAGCTGTTATCGGTGGTTCCAAATTTGTCAACGAAGACGCTTATCTATGGGCTAGGCTGGCAAAAGGCGTGCTTGGTAGTGAGCTGGTAGACGCTTCGATGGGAGATGACTTTAATGCCGAGTTGGCTCTCGCTCTACCTAGGGCCACCATCAATGAAACCGTCAACGCCAAAACCGTCGTTTTGGTATCGGCTGACCCGAAAGAAGAACTACCGGTTTTATATCTCAGACTGTATCCACAGTTGGCAAAAGGGAAAATTAATTTAATAGAAATCACCCCGACGAGAACCTCCCTTTCTTCCTTGGCCAAAGCCCGCATAGACGTCAGGCCAGGGGAACTCTTTTCGGTTATAGATGACCTCCTCGATACTACAAAAGATACAGCCGGTACAATCAAGGACGCTTTGCAGCTGCAAAATGTGCGTGAAATGTTGACCTTATCCGACACAGGGTCGCAAGAAGACCGAGGACAAGGTGTGGTATTTGTCATTGGCAGAAGCAATTTGGCTGAATCCCCTGTTTATTTGGAAGAGTCGGTAAAGTTGATCGCCGCTAAAATGGCGAAAGCTAAATTTTTGCCGGCTCTCAGGCGAGGTAATATTTTCGGTGCTTTGGATATGGGGCTTGCTCCAAATCTTTTGCCGGGTAGAGTCAATAAAGACTACGGAGATATCGTCAGGAGAAAATGGGGAACATTGCCGGAGGCAAATTCCCACGGAACGACGGAAATCTTATCCAGATGCGCAAAAGGTGAGGTCTCCGTACTGATTTTATTGGCATCTGATCCGCTGTCTGATTTTTTTGATCAAAGTCTGGTTGAAAAAGCTTTTGAAAACACCCCTTTCATAGTGGCTTTGGCCAGTCATGAAGACCCCTCGGCTATGAGGGCCGACGTAGTTCTCCCGATCTGTCATCTGGGGGAGATGAACGGCACGGTTACCAACATAGAGGGCAGAGTTTCCACGGTGAACCAGAAAGTGATGCCCCCGGCCCTTGCCAGGCAACCTTGGATTATAGCCTCAGACATAGCCAGGCTTTTAGACGAACCGTTTGGGCTTTCCTCCCTTGAAGAAATATCTTCGGAAATATCAGAGATCGCTTTGGCTTATAAAGGGGTATCTCTTTCGTCTCTCAGGGCTTCTTCGAGGCGTGACGGAGTCGTAGTGCCCCTAGGTGTCACAGGTGTATCCATTAAAGGCTCTAAAAGAACGACGGCACTTCTTGACCCGATAGCGACGCCGGGAATAGCCTCGGCGGAAGAGCAGGGCGCACCTATGAAATCCGGCTATATCCCGGAAAGCTTTATAACTGCCGGCGAGACCGATGAGGCGGGCCGCACTTCTTTGAAGGAGAGAAGCCTGGTTTCTATAGACACCCTTACTTTGAAGGGTAAGCAGGATATGGGGCTTGGAGTGATGCCGGAACCAAAATCCGATAAACACACTTTGAGACTGGTCCTGAAGAGAGACCTCTACGACATGAGTACAACGGTCCTAAATTCTCCGACCATGACGCCTCTCGTAGACGAGCAAGAAATTTCACTTTCCAAGGCTGACGCGGAGCGCTTTAGTCTTACGGAAGGATCTTTGGCCAAAATAGCCGCCAATGATCAACAGATAGTTGCCAAAGTTAAAATAGACTCTTTGCTAAGAGCCGGTGTGGCGGTTTTGAAGGCAAATAAGGAGATTGTTGGTAGCTATGATGCTGCTTTGACGAAAAGTGAAGATGACAAAGCTACAGAAGATAGCGGTGATCAGATCACGACAAGAGCGGAATTATTGATAGACGCGTTCGGCCTTGTTACGGAAGTAAGTATCGAGCCCCATGATAGTGCAAAGGAGTCAAGATAATGCCTGTATTAGGTGTAGCCGATTTGGGTGATCCGCTTTTTGCACACGGTTTTGGTCTGGCTGTCTTTGTTGTGATCTTGGTGAAAGTTCTGGTAGCTTTTGCCGCCCTTTTGGTCTCGGTGATGCTGATGATCTGGTTTGAACGAAAAGTCATATCGGACATGCAGAACCGTATCGGACCGAACAGAGCGGGACCTTTTGGCTTACTGCAGACTTTGGCGGACGGAACAAAATTGTTTTTCAAAGAAGATCTCCTTCCCACAAGGGCGGATAAATTTGTTTTTAGGCTGGCTCCACTATTGGCACTTGTTCCGGCATTCTTGATGTTCGCCATAGTGCCGGTCGGCGGGGTCGTCACAATAGCTAATCACGTTGTGGAATTGCAGGTAGCCGATCCGCCGATCGGAATTTTATTCATGCTACTCGTTTCCTCGATAGGCGTATACGGTACCATGTTGGCCGGTTGGGCTTCGGGATCAAAGTATCCCCTGCTGGGATCGATAAGGGCTTCGGCCCAGATGATCTCTTATGAGGCGGCGATGGGTCTTTCCGTCATAGTGATTATCCTGCAATCACATGCCTTGTCGACACGGGCCATCGTAGAGAGTCAGGCCACCCATTTTTGGCAATGGAATGTCTTGAGGCTCGGTATAGTTCCCTTTATTATATTTTTCATAGCGTCAACGGCGGAGCTTAACAGACCTCCATTCGACTTGGCCGAAGGTGAATCGGAACTCGGAGGAGGATTCCATACCGAGTATTCATCTATCCGCTTCGCACTGTTTTTCCTGGCTGAATTTATGAATACCATCACCATGTCAGCCATTGTCGTTACTCTCTTTTTCGGAGGTCCGGACGGTCCCGGTTTCCATTTCGTGCCCTGGCTGTGGCCCATACTTTGGTTCCTGGGTAAAACAGCGGTCTTCTGCTATATCCAAGTGTGGATTAGGGCCTCATTGCCCAGAATGCGTTATGACCAACTGATGAATTTAGGTTGGAAACAACTGATACCGTTGTCTCTGGCCTGGCTTTTAATTGTGGCTGCAATGATGTACAGCGTAGCCTGGGGATTTGGGGTCATAGCCGGTTCCGTCGTGGCTTTTATACTGATCCATCAATCCGTTAAGGTATCGGCATATCGGCGTAGGGAAGCAGAAAAGTTGCTTCCAAGGGGGAGGGTGACGGCTATTTCCGGTGCCGGAGATACTTTGTATCGCCAAAATCAAGCTGTTGCCCCCCAAGAGACGAAGGGTTGATCCATGGGCGTATCTGACGCAGTTCATTTTTTCGGAGGCTTCAAACAAACCATAAAGCAGGTTTTGGAACCGAGGGTCACAACTCAGTACCCCAAAGAGAAAGCTCCTAAACCGCCGCGTTTGCACGGAAGGCATGTTCTTAACCGCTATGAAGACGGACTGGAGAAATGTATCGGCTGTGAACTTTGCGCAGCCGTGTGTCCGGCCGATTGTATTTATGTACGCGGTGCCGATAACGACATAGAGGACCCCACGTCTCCCGGGGAACGCTATGGGTATGTCTATGAAATAAATTATTTGCGTTGTATCCACTGTGATCTTTGTGTGGAAGCCTGCCCAACGGAGGCCATTACCGAAACCAAAATGTTTGAATTTTCCTTTACCTCGCGCGCTGACGCCATTTATACCAAAACCGAATTGGTGGTGGATGACGACGGAAATCCGCAGAAAATGCCATGGGAAGACTGGCGAGAAGGCGACGAATTGCATACTTCCGGATGGATGCGCGCCACTTCGCCGTCCGGAGACGCCGAGACGGAAGGGAAAGTGCAGTGGTCTGCTGAATTGGGATACGGATTTCGCCATCCGGAGGCAGGCCAAACGGAAAACAGAAATGACGCTTTGACAGGTAACATTTCCGTGAGGGAAGTGGAAAAGAACAAAGTGTCGGTCAAACTTGGTGGAAAGGTGCGTTGATGCCGACAGCTCTATTGGCGGCGGTAACCGTTGCCACTCATCCGACCATCCCAGATATAGCTACCTTCGTAGTCGCCGCTTTGATTGTAGTCGGCGGTGCGGTCGGCGTTATTTTCAATAGAAATCCCGTACACGCAGCTCTGATGCTGGTGGCCACGCTGTTTGGTGTGGCGGTTCTCTTCGTGGAGCAGAATGCTCAATTCCTGGCCGCCGTACAGGTGATTGTCTATACGGGAGCAATTGTTGTCTTGATCTTGTTCGTAATCATGCTCCTTGGTGTGGATAAAGAAGAAGTGGTAATAAGCGATACGTTCAAAGGTCAACAGTTCTACGCGGTTTTCATGGGTCTTTTGATACTGGCAGAGGTGCTTTTGTTCGCCAAGAGTAATTCTTGGGTTACCGGTGCCAAATCAACCACCAAAGCCCTGTCTAAAAATACATCCAACGTTACCCAATTGGGGCAGTCTTTGTTCACTACTTATCTCGTTCCTTTTGAAGCGACCTCCGCTCTACTGATAGTGGCCATTATTGGGGCCGTCGTCTTGGCTAGGCGCCCGAGAAAAAAAGGATTGTCCGGACCAAGCGATAGTGAAATAAGCATCTTTTCTACTGACGGGACAGATGACGGGGTTCTCGGGGGTTCAGGCCAAGTATTTACCGACCAGGCACAAACGACGGAAGAAGCAACCGGTCTTGATGACGCTGGTGTAAACGATGGAGAGACAAAAAAAGATGAGGAAGAGAAATTGGAGGTAGGTCAATGAGTATAGCGCCGGCTTGGTATCTAACCTTGGCCGCCATCTTGTTTAGTCTGGGTGTTATAGGACTTCTTGTGAGGCGTAACGTCTTGGTGATGTTGATGTGTGTGGAGCTGATGCTCAACGCGGCGAATTTGACTTTTGTCACTTATTCCAGGGCATTAAACGACATATCCGGGCAGATAGCCGTATTTTTTGTACTGGTCGTAGCGGCGGCGGAAGTCGTGGTCGGACTTGGCATCATAGTGGCGATTTTCAGGAGAAAAGCAGGGGCTACCGCAGACGATATCCACCTGCTGAAAGGTTAGGAAAGGTATATGCTGGATCTGATTTTTCTTGTTCCTCTCTTCCCGCTGATCGGCTTTGCCATTCTGGCTGTCTTCGGTAAAAAGTTAGGTAACCCGCTGGCCGGTTGGCTGGCAGGCACCATGGTGTTCGGGAGCTTTGTAGTCGGGGTGTTGGTATTTGCCTCTCTTTTTCAGAGACAACCCAATAACAGGTCATATACACAACATTGGTTCACCTGGCTCGATGTGGGACGTCTACATATAGGTGTGGGAGCCCTTGTGGATCCGTTGTCTATGACAATGGTCGCTTTCATCACCGGTGTCTCAACTCTTATTCACTTTTATTCGATAGGCTATATGGAACATGACAGGGACTTTTCGAAGTTCTTTATATACCTGAACCTTTTCGTATTCTCCATGTTGATGCTGGTATTGGGTGACAATATGCTCATTACTTTCTTGGGTTGGGAAGGGGTAGGCGTCTGTTCTTATTTCCTCATCGCTTTCTGGTTCTCAAGACCCACGGCTGCCAGTGCCGGTAAAAAAGCAATGATTTATAACAGAATCGGTGACGGTGGTTTTTTGCTGGCCATATTCCTGGTTTTTTCCAGAACGGGAAGCATAAATTACCATGTGGTATTTTCCCGTCTGAACGAGATTTCTCCTACCGATATGATCGCCGTGGGACTCCTGCTATTTTTAGCTGCCGCAGGTAAGTCAGCCCAGACTCCTCTTTTCCCCTGGTTGGCAGACGCCATGGAAGGTCCGACACCCGTCTCGGCGCTTATCCACGCCGCCACCATGGTGACAGCCGGAGTATATCTGATGTGTAGGGTCAATCCTATTTTGCACGCCGCTCCCGACGCCGCTCATGTAGTGGCATGGGTGGGCGGTGCCACGGCTTTCATCGGTGCCACAAGTGCCTGCGCCCAACAAGACATCAAGAAAATATTGGCCTATTCCACCGTGTCGCAATTGGGTTTTATGTTTATGGCAGCCGGTGTCGGCGCATACGTGGCGGCGATCTTTTTGATGCTCACCCATGCTTTCTATAAAGCACTACTCTTCCTTGGGGCAGGTTCTGTCATCCATGCCATGGATGATGAGCAGGACGTGAAAAAGATGGGCGGGTTGGCAAAAGTTATGCCACTCACGGCCGCAACATTTTTCATAGCTTGGTTGTCTATAGCCGGGGTACCGCCTTTTAGTGGTTTTTGGTCAAAAGGCGATGTCTTGCAAAATTCTTGGGCTCTCTCACCCGGTCTGTGGGCTCTCGGAGTGATTTCAGCTTTACTGACCGCTTATTATATGGGCAGAGAGTACTCCCTTGTATTCCTGGGTAAAGCACGCTGGGAAAAGGGCGGAGAAGCCTCTTCGAAAGAAAAATCTCCCCATCCGCATGACCCAAGACTTATCATGAAACTTCCCCTAGTGGTGTTGGCAATCGCCGCTGCCCTAGGTGGCTTTATCAACTTGCCGTTCCACCCCAACTTTGTCTTTTTGGAGAGGTGGCTTGCCCCCGTGGTCGGAGCGTCTCTCTTGAATCATAATTTTTCCGTTGCAGACGAATGGCTTTTTGCAATAGTGGATGCCATTATCGCTATTACCGGTGTGGTGGTTGCCTGGTCGCTTTGGAAGTCCCGCTATGACAGAGAGAACTTAGAGCCAGGTTTTCTCCAAAGAGCATGGGGTCTGGACAACGCTATCGACAAAGTATTTGCCGGAACTTCCGATAAATTAGCCGGCTTCTTTACGATGTCAATAGATACCGGCATCATCGATGCCACCGTCAATTTGATAGGAAAGTTTGCAAACGGTTCAGGCAGGCTGCTTAGAAAAGCACAAACGGGTTATGTACGCATGTACGCCATGTTCTTTGCTGCGGCCTCCATCGCATTATTGGCTTATTTGATGACCAGGGTGGCCTCATGATTTCTTTTCCTTATCTGACTACGTTATTGCTGATCCCAATCGGGGCCGCTCTCGCCTTGCTTTTTGTACCCGGTAAGTACAAGAAGCTCATTCACACGTTTGCCGTAACGGCTTCGGTGGTGATTTTTGGTTTTTCCGCTTTTATTTTAGATGAATTCAAGACCGGTGTATCCGGTTATCAAATGGTCACGACCCATTCATGGTTCGGTTCCTTAGGGATCAATTACAGCTTAGGTATAGACGGGATTTCGCTTTTCCTGGTCATGATGACGACCTTACTGTTTCCCATTGCTTTGGCGGGAGCTAACGAGAAACGCAATACAAAGACTTTTGCTATCTGGACTTTGCTTCTAGAGGCGGCCTGTATCGGAAGTTTCTTGTCAATAGACTTACTGCTGTTCTTCATTTTCTTTGAAGCGACTTTGGTCCCGGTATATTTCCTGATGGTGGAATTCGGTTATGAGAAGCGTGGTTATGCTGCCGTCAAGTTTTTTATCTATACTTTCACAGGCTCAGCTTTTTTGCTCGTAGCTATTTTGTCATTGGCTTTTATCCACCAGTCTCAGACCCACGTCTTGACTTTCAGCGTTATTCAACTCGAGCACACGCATCTCACTTCTGTCGCCGGGGTTTTGCTGTTTTTAGGTTTTACGGCCGCTTTTGCCGTCAAAGCACCGATATTTCCTTTTCACAGCTGGTCGCCGGATGCATATTCCCAATCTCCCACCTCCGGCTCGATACTTTTGGCCGGAGTTATGGCCAAATTGGGAAGTTATGGGATCATTCGTTTTGACCTCGGTCTCTTCCCCCATACGGTTGTTCTGCTGGCGCCGTTATTCATGACTCTTGGGGTAATAGGTATTATCTACGGAGGGATTGTAGCGGCCAAACAGAGAAATCTAAAGAGACTTGTAGCTTTTTCCTCCTTGGCTCACCTTGGGTTTATTGTTATGGGGGCTTTTGCCCTTTCCGATCAATCCGTCACTGGCGCCGTCATACAGATGCTAAATCACGGTATCTATACGGCAGCACTTTTCCTTTTGATAGCCATGATCTATAGGCGCAAAGGAACCATGTCTCTAGATGAGATAAGAGGTATGCAAAAGTCGGCTCCGATACTTGCCGCCGTTTTCATTTTAATGGTAATGGCATCTATCGGTGTGCCGGGCTTGAACGGCTTTGTGGGTGAATTTCTTATTCTGATGGGAACTTTTATTACCCACAGGTGGTGGGCTGTCGTGGGCGTGCTGGGAGTTGTAGTAGCCGCTGTCTATATGCTGTGGGCATATCAACAGGCATTTCACGGACCCGAAAAAGGCGAATATCTAAAGAATGCACCAAGAGATCTGACTCTAAAAGAGGGTCTCGTCCTGGCTCCCTTAGTCATCCTGGTTGTTTTACTCGGAGTTTATCCAAAACCGTTTCTGAATCGTATTACGCCATCCGTTGATAAGTTGATTATTCACGTGGAAAACAAATCACAACTAAAGTTGCCGGGAAACGCCAAACCGATTGCTTTTCGTTACGACAAAAAGAGTGCCATCAACGACAAGACACTGCTAAGTAATTCCGATTCTAAGGTAGGTAATGCTTCTAAGGCTGTTCTGACCGGGATTGTTATGCCCATATCTTCCTGTATCACGGGAAATAAAGTAGCTACCGGCAGAGCTTCGCAGACCGGGTATTACGTCTGGTCCGTGGGAAAATCTTTTTGTCGCCAGGGAGTATCAAAGTGAGTGAGCAAAGTATTTTCCAGCCGGCGCAGGATATGAATAGTTCGATTTTTCCCAAGGCTTGTGCCGATTCAGATCAATGTATTTTCGGAGGTAAACCATGGAATTAGGCGCTTTGGCGACACACATGCTACAGCTGCCGCATGTGAATTATACGGCTATCATGCCGGAGCTAATTTTACTTGGCGGAATGTTGCTGCTGCTTCTTGTGTCCGCTCTTTTCAAAAAGGGGCTTCCGACCGAGTTCTATGCCAGTTCCACCGTGGCTATCGGAATCGCTTCTCTTATCGCTTCGCTTGTCTTGTATCACGACGTGGAGGCTCATTCTGCCTTCAATGCAATAGGACATGCCATAGATATTGACGGATTTTCGGTACTTTTCCTTACCCTTGTCTCATGTATAGTCATAGTTTACGCATTCCTATCGGTGGCTTATTTGCAGCGGGAGCAAACAGGTGGAGTCGAGTACTATGCTCTCGCTCTTATTTCCTGTTCCGGTGCCATGTTTATGGCATCGGCTAATGACTTGATCTTGATTTTTATCGGTCTGGAAATTCTTTCCATACCACTCTATGTGATGGCAGGCATGGATCAGCTGAGGGAAGCTTCCGGCGAGGCCGCTATGAAGTACTTTATCCTAGGGGCTTTTTCCTCGGCTATCTTTTTATACGGCATAGCCTTGACTTACGGGGCAACCGGGTCTGTCAATCTGGCTGAGATAAGTGCTTTTTTGGCCAAGAACGTCATTTTGGGAAACGGTGTCTTACTGGCCGGCATGGGGCTCTTGCTGATAGGCTTCTTCTTTAAGATAGCCGCCGTTCCGTTTCACTTTTGGACCCCCGATGTCTATCAGGGCTCTCCGACAATTGCTACGGGTTTTATGGCCGCAATTGCCAAAGCCGGAGCTTTTGCTGCTTTTATCAGGGTATTCATGGCAAGTTTCCCATCGCTGGCCTCAGATTGGCAACCGATACTTTGGGTGGTTGTTTTGCTGACCACTCTCTTGGGAGCAACCGTGGCTTTAGTGCAAAAAGATATCAAGCGTATGCTGGCCTACTCTTCTATCAATCACGCCGGGTTCATCCTCCTCGGCCTCCAGGCTGCCTCTCAAAAAGGGATAGGAGCCAGTCTTTACTATGTATTCGTCTATTCTTTCCTAGTGCTTGGGACATTTGCGATAGTGGCTATATCGGGAGCAAAAGGCGACGCTCTACATGATATAGACGATCTGCAGGGGTATGCAAAGCGGCATCCGTTCCTGGCAACATCTCTGGCTATTTTCCTACTTGCACAAGCCGGTGCTCCTTTTACAACCGGATTTTTGGCAAAACTGCAAGTTGTAACCGCGGCAGTCGAAGCCCACAGTTATGCTTTGGCCGTGATCGCCATGATCAGTGCGGCAATAGCGACAGGTTTTTATTTGCGGCTGGTTTACAAGATGTTCGGTGCCGAAAGTTCAGAAGCCGCTTTTGAGACTCCTTCTCAATTGCAGCAAACGGCTGATTCTGTAGAGGTAGGCACTTCTTTTTCCGGGATCGAATCAGATACCGGTTCTGCTCCGGCTTTGGCTACGCTCCAAGGTGGCGTGGCTCTTGCCACTTTGGAGAGCGAGGAATCTGAAGTTTACGGGCTATCGCCACTTGGCAAACTTGGAGTATCTCCTTGGTTGGCAACGGGCTTGGCTCTCTGTCTGGGAGTCACTATCGTATTTGGTTTTTGGCCGCAACCACTTGTAGATTTTGCCAACCATGCCACACTGCTATTCAACTGATATCAAAACCTTTTATCTACCAACTAAAGAGTGATACATAATATCTAAGCTATAACCACCTTTGGAACTCTGACCTTGAGGCTTTGACCGTAAGTTTAGAGTAGTTGTTTTGGTGTTATAAAATGGTCGATATAGGCGGACAGATCAGTTCTAGATCCGCTCCAGAAGCAAAGGCTCGGATATTTCAATCTCTAAAGTTGGCAAACTGTAAAGGCAATTCAAAGTCGGAGGCTTTCAACGCACTTATAACCTGTTGGAGTGTATCGCGTTTTTTGGAAGTGACTCTGACCTGGTTGCCTTGTATTGAAGAACTTACATCTTTGATTTGCAAGTCCTTGATCATTTTGTTCAGTTTCTTGCCCTTTTCTTGGTCTATGCCGGAGACGAGGTTGACCATCTGGCGCAAAGTACCTTTGGAAGCCTCCTCCTCTTTTTTGTAATCGAGTACCTTCAGGGAAACGTTACGTTTGATCAGTTTTTCTTCCAATACCTGCCTGAGCGCCCGCAGGCGGTCTTCGGTGGGCGCATGCAGTTCTATGGCGTCATCTCCTACGAGCACTACCGTTGATTCGGTACCTTTGAAGTCAAATCGCGTACTAACTTCACGCGACGCTTGGTCAACGGCATTTTTTACCTCTTGCATATCTATTTCGGAAGTTATATCAAAACTTGGCATATATAAAAACTATCTCTTAAAGTAAGTGACAGTTGGTTATCGGAGGAAATAAAGAAACTTTTGTTCGCCAGAGGGGATCTGTGATCCTATTGGGGCCATGGTCTAATCCCGTATAGAGCAAACTGTTACAGACGGTAGTCTTCCTTGGTGGTGCCATAGGGAGCGACGACGGCTCTTTTTAAAACCGACAAAATTTTGAGTAAATTTTGTCGATCGGGTTCCAAAAATACACTAAGGTATTTGACGGGTCGGTACCCAAGTGGCCAAAGGGAGCAGACTGTAAATCTGTCGGGAAACCTTCGAAGGTTCGAATCCTTCCCGGCCCACCACATAAATAATGTCAACGATA
Organism: Actinomycetes bacterium; assembly: GCA_021798275.1. Classification (GTDB taxonomy): domain Bacteria; phylum Actinomycetota; class Acidimicrobiia; order Acidimicrobiales; family Bog-793; genus JAJZMK01. The sequence goes on from JAJZMK010000141.1 coordinate 23,718, forward strand.
TGGCGTCTTGTCCGGTTTTGATAGCCGTCGACCAGGCGCCAGTCTCTTATTATCATTTGAGGTCGACAACCCGTCTCTCGATATTTCGAGACTTCCCGTGCGAGGCTAAAGAACCCGGCGGACATACCTGATAGATTTAGGCTGATTTACTCAGGGTCTTCAAGAGGGTCTCCAACTATCCTTATAGCTTCATAATGCGTATTCTTTTCAGATAACGGCTTTTTCGACAATTCTTCTTTTTTCTCTGATTAGCACTTGACATTCCAGTTAACTGGAATATCTATCATTATCTTAGGAATCTTACGAGAGGATCTAAATGAATATAATGTTACCAACCAAATCCTGTTTGAGTTTTGGCACCGTAGTGGAACGATTCAACGAAGTCATTAAAGTCGGAGGCCGTAATAGGGAATTTAGGAAAATAGTATTCCTAAATTTTAAAAGAGTGTCAGAACTAACGTTCCGTACTTTGTTTTTTATCACACGTGAAGCTTTAGCCACTGTCAACTTTTTTTGCCAGGGCCAGAGGGAGTTATTTGGGTTTGTTAACCCTATGATAGGTGGGGACCATGACTGAAACAAGACATTATGACCTTGCCATTCTGGGCTCAGGTAGTGCGGCGTTTGCTACGGCAATCGAAGCCAGAAGAAAAGAAGCGTCTGTCGTAATGATCGAGCGCGGCACGGTTGGCGGTACCTGTGTCAATTTCGGCTGTATTCCTTCCAAAGCTTTGCTTGCTGCGGCGGAGGCTCGCCATATAGCACTCGATCAGCGTTTCCCAGGTATTACTACCGGTGGGGAAGGAGTGAATATGGCAGAGCTTATCGCCGGAAAGGATGCCATAGTAAATTTACTTAGGCGTGAAAAGTATGAGGAACTGGCCACTCTGTATGGATTCGATATCCTAAACGGTCATGCTCGGTTTGTCTCAGGACCGGCAGTTGATGTGAACGGAGAGCGCATAGAGGCAACGCACTATGTTGTCGCCACCGGTGCTTCGCCTTGGGTGCCGCCCATTCCCGGTCTTAGTGAGTCGGGGTATCTTACCTCGACGACAGCAATGGAACTGAGCAGTGTCCCCCGTTCGCTCATAGTCATAGGTGGCAATGCCATCGGTCTGGAACAGGGGCAACTTTTTGCGCGTCTCGGTTCGACCGTTACTATAGTTGAAGTATTACAGCGGATAGCTCCTTTTGAAGAGCCAGAAATTTCCGAGGCTCTCACAGCTATTTTTGCATCGGAGAATATAACGGTTCGTTCGGGATCAAGCATTGAAAAGGTAGCACGTGACGAAGAAGGTGTAGTGGTCTTGCTTAATTCCACCTCCGGTCATGAGGAGCTGAGAGCGGAAACGGTGCTTGTCGCTACAGGTCGGCGTCCCAACACGGCCGGTCTCGATCTCGATATGGTTGGCGTTGAAGTTGGCCCTAGGGGTGAGATCCTTGTCAGCGAAGAGCTCCGTACGACCAACCCTCGCATTTTCGCTGCCGGTGATGTCACAGGTCATAAGCAGTTCGTTTATGTGGCGGGAAAGCATGGCAATGTCGTTGCCGACAATGCCATTGGTGGGGAGCATCGTCGTATCGACTACCGTACTCTTCCTCGTGTGACCTTTACTTCACCGGCCGTAGCATCGGTAGGGATGACCGATGAGGAGGCAAATCAAGTCGGGCTAGCATGCGAGTGTCGCGTTCTCCCACTTACGCAGGTTCCGCGAGCAATAGTCAATAGAGACACCAGAGGTGTTGTCAAGATTGTCGCAGAACGGGGGTCGGGTCGCTTGCTCGGTATACATATGCTTGCAGACGGGGCAGGAGACGCAATTTTGGCCGCTGTGTATGCACTGGAAGCAGGGTTTTCCGTTGAGCGACTAGCTGATATCTGGACGCCGTATCTTACCATGGCCGAAGCTATCAAGCTTACCGCTCAGTCGTTTACCCGTGATGTCACGACCTTGTCGTGTTGTGCGTCATGAAACACTCGACGCTTCATACAATGTCGGACAATACTGAAAACGACTTTCGGAGATCCGGTTGGATAGTAGAGATTCTGGCAATTCCGATGTTAATGTGTTGCGGACTCCCGACCATAGTCGCCGTACCGGCGACAGCAAGTGTATTGATCAAAGGTGTGCTTACAGGGGTAGCCGTAGTCGTGATCGGCACGGTATTTGTGGTATTGATTAGCCGACATATTCGTCACAATCTGATTGTTGTGTTTCCCCTATTCATGAAATACCGTCATCCGAGTAAAAGGAGTTGGTCATAAGCTATGACGGACAAAATGGCTTCCTCCGTCTCGACTGCATACGAGGTTAGTGATGCTCTAATTTCGGATGTGCCGCTTGCGCCAGTATCGTCGATGGCACTTTTGAGATTCGTTACACGAGATCGTGTCAATCAAACAGTTTTTCTAATTACCACTCTGGGCGTTATGTTACTCTATAGCCTTTTGCTCCCTTTTGAATATACTCAAAGATTTTCATTTGCCAATTGGCATTATCTTGACGTCCAACTTATCGCTTGGGCCGTAGTACTTAGCATAGGTATGGCATCTGTGATTGTGTTGCAGATTTATTCCATGCGACAGATCGTAGCCTCCAAGACTCTTACCGGTGCGGTGGGTGGTCTTGCCTTCATTGGTAGCGTCATGCCAAGCTTGCTATGTTGCACTCCAATTATCCCAACAGTACTTGCCTTTGTTGGTTTTTCAACTGTCAGTGTTTACGGGACAACGGGTACTCTCCAACATTTCTTTGCAACAAATCAGACTGAATTTTTTGTTGGCAGCCTATTTATTATGGTGCTCACGGCATATTGGAGTATTAGGCGGGTTAAAAAATCCGCTTGTCTTGCCGGCAACTGTTATGTAAAAGAGCTCACAAGTTCTAGCGATGATGTATTCCCCGACACAAGGGAGTTACAATAATGGCAGATCAAAGTGCTACCGGTAGGCGTTCCGTGAGCGGACGTAACAGCAAAAGACGAACTAGACAAGCAAGAAAAAGACGTCGCTTGCTGGTGCCTATCATTACCGTAATTATCGTAGTTATCTTTGGGACGGTTCTCGGGCTCCATTTAAGTTCTACGGCAACACAATCAAACTCCAACACTAAAATGGGCTCAACCAAGGCCGTTGGTCTCCGGGCTCCGGCTGGGATCCTGACAACGATTTCCGGTCGACAACTAAACGTAGCCTCGCTTAGGGGAAAGCCGACATTGCTATGGTTTGTCTCTACGTGGTGCTCTTCATGCCAAGCAGGCACTCAAACTATGGCTCAGAATATCTCACGGCTTCAAGCCGACGGCGTTCGAGTGGTGGAAGTAGAGTTGTATCAGGATCTAGGACAGTCAGGACCAAGTATCACTTCATTCGGGAAGCAGTTGGCCGGTGCTCATTATGGCGATCCGGACTGGATCTTTGCCACGTCTTCTTTTGTACTAACTCGGACCTATGATCCGGCAAGTTACCTCGACATTTACTATCTCATCAATGCTAAAGGAAAGATCGTCTATGTGAACGGTTCACCGTCTGCGACCATGCCCGACATTTTGAGGGAAGCATCGACTCTTTAGGGCTGATATCGATATATGTCAGTATTTCGAAGGCATCGACTTGTCATATCTGCAATAGCATAGAAAGTCGAGATGAGATGAAGATCTTGGAATAAGTGAAAATCAGATAATTCGCCCGCCATACTTTCAGATACCGATACCGGAGCGAGAAGCATCGTAACGCAGAGACAATTGGTGAAATACGCTCAGGCGGACGCCACGATGAGTTTGCAGGTTTTATAAAGATTCGGACAAAAAGCTTACGAAAAGGTAAGGAGTCAGATTGATAAGCGGACTTTTATGCCGGATGTGACTTCGGTTGGTAAAGCTTGTCAATGTGGCGGTTGAAAAAGCTGAAGAGGTTGGCAGACATTCTTCACCGTAGTCTAGGTGGAGGTCTTGGGTCTGATAAAGACGATGCGACAATTGGTAAGCTAGGTAACCAAAGAGATGGGTCTTGAATGTAAATCTCGCTAAATAACGTTATGACCTGCCCGTAAAGCTTTCGTTGTTTCACTTTGGGAGATTGGTCGCGGTGATATAATGAAAGGGATATTTTCGCCGCAGCTTCTTCAATTGGCTTTATCCGCTTAAATCGTTTAGCATATATGGGACATATATGGATTGTGTAATTGATTTTCAGAATGCTGTTTTTGTAGCTGACGGGTTTCCGGTAATTGCAGGTGTGGATATGCGCGTAATGGGCGGCGAGGTTATTCACTTGCGCGGAGCTAACGGAGCGGGAAAGACAAGTCTACTTCGTGCTCTTGTGGGTTTAATCCAGATTAAATCCGGACGGGCGATAGTTTTAGGCCATGATTTGGCAGACGACAGGTTCTCAGTCAGAAAAGATGTCGGATTGCTCGGGCACCGTACTTTTTTATATGATGATCTGACGGTTTTGGATAATTTGCGTTTTGTGCAGAAGATTGCCCGCCAACCCAAAACATCCTTGGAGCGTTCACTCGATAAAGTGCATATAACATCAAGACTTCTATCTACCAGGGTTTCCCAATTGTCTACCGGGCAACGTAAAAAAACAGCATTGGCCGCGTTGCTGATCAGGGATTACAAGATGTGGTTGTTGGATGAACCGCATGCCGGTCTTGATGAAAGCGGCAGGATTTTGGTCGACCAACTTATTTTAGATTTTCAAAGCACAAAAGGTACCGTGATTATAGCTTCCCATGAATTGGACCGCGCTATGTCAATAAGTACCAGGAGCATGGTAATATCTGGGGGAAGTATCCCAGCAGGAGTTACCAGGGATGAAGCAAAAATTGTTCTTGCCGCCCCTGTCGATGAAGTTGATTGCAGATATGACATCTTGACAGCGGATACGGATAGCTATCCGCTGTCAAGTAACAAATCCGACAGAGGCGGCAGTGTCGATGTGGCGTGACGCTTTTTTGATTATGCAAAAAGACCTGAATATTGAATTGAAGTCAAAAGTTGTCTTCAACCAAGTCATCCCTTTCGGGCTCGTTGTTATCCTCTTGTTCGGCCTGGCGATCGGAAAGTTTGATTCTTCATCTCTGTCAACGGTCGGAGGTAATTTATCCGACGCCGGATTATTAAAAGATGCTTCGGCGGGGTTGTTCTGGATGGCGGTAACGCTGTCCGCCGTCATAGGGGTCCAGCGGAGTTTTGCCATAGAAACCCAGGACCAGGCCCGAGATGCTTTGCGTCTTTCCGCTCTCGATCCGGCAGGTATTTTTTTGGGTAAGGCAGGTGCTTTGCTGGTGGAATTGGCTGTTCTGGAGTCAGTACTGGCGCTGTGTGCAATTTTTCTATTCGGAATGCAAATAGCTGTATTTTGGCTTTTCCTTGCAGCCTCATGTCTGGCAACGATCGCTTTGTCCGCTGTCGGAGTCATATACGGAGCTTTGGCCAGCGGTGCAAGAACCAGAGAAACTCTACTACCTTTACTTTTCTTTCCGGTTATTGCTCCGGTCCTCTTGTCGGCAACAAAGGCATGCGAAGCCGCCATAGTGGGACAACCTTCTTCGGGTATGATTTGGATCGAAGTATTGGCCGTCTTTTCGCTTTGTTACATTGCCCTCGGGGTGGCGGCTTTTGGCTCGCTGTTGGAAGAATAGACCGGTAAAGATGTCGAGAGCAACACAATTTTTATCAAAAGGACAATTATTATGAGTGAGGAAAATAGGATGACAGCGGTATCGCTCAGAGAAAAGCGAGCGCAAAAGGCGACAACTGTCGTAGGGATCCTGGCAGCGATCTCTCTTGTCGCCACCGTTTGGCTCGGACTTTTTATAACCCCTCCCGATGAGTTTATGGGCAATTTGGTAAGACTTCTCTATATCCATCCGCCGATTGCTTGGGTCATGTTTATAGCATACGGAGTTTCATTTTTGTCAACGTTACTGTATCTGTGGCCAAGGACCAGAGACTTACGTTTTGACCGCTTGGCCGGAGCCTCTAGCGAGGTCGGAGTGCTATTTACCGGCCTTACCTTGATTTCCGGCTCTATTTGGGGCCGTCCGACTTGGGGAACATGGTGGACCTGGGATCCTCTTTTGACAACAACGGCTCTTTTATTTGTCATGTATCTCGGATATTTAGCCCTCAGACAATTGCCCGGCGATCCCGATGTTCGGGCTAAGCGTTCGGCTGTAGGCGGATTGATCGCCTTTATAGACGTTCCGATAGTGTATTTTTCCGTTCTTTGGTGGAAAAGCTTACATCAAGCCCCCACCGTATTGGACCCCACGACCGGTAAAACGTATATCCACGGTTCGATGGCCTATACTCTTTTACTCGGGTTTGTGGCTTTTACATTACTGTTTATCTACCTATTGGCAAAGAGATATAGATTAGCGGGGCTAAAAGATGTTTATGAGAGACTTTCCCTACAGGAAGCTATTGAGGAACGCAAGCTTGAAGCTACAGCCGGGCAATCGGCATATGAAAATGCGGTTTCAGCTTACGGGCCAAAAGATGAGCTTGTGGGGCAAAACTCATTTTTGGAAAAAGCCGGGTCGGAAAGCGAGATACCTCTGTATCCAAGCCATAGCTCCCAAAATAACCTTTCAATAAGAGCTCAAAATATCAGGGGAGAGATAATTTAGATGAACGGTTATGTGGAAGCAGGCTACATATCAGTTTTCTCGATATTAGCAATATATGGAGTGTCTTTGGTTGTACGTATAAAAAAAATTCGTACCCAGGTATTCGCTTTTAAGAAAAGGCAATCCGGAGACGATATAGCTAGGTGAAAGTACGATCACTGTTCTGGCGGGGAAAAATTATGCAACAGATTCTTCTATCCTGGCGGTAAAATTAGCAGTATATATGTAATATATTTTGGAAAAATAATTTTGAAATTAAGTGATATATAAAGATGTCTTTGAAAAAAAAGCAACAAAAGCGTAGATATGTTTTTGTCGGATTGGTGTTTGCCGGGGCAATATCCTTTTTACTTTACAAAGCTGCTACGTCGGCATTTGTGTACTTTGAAACCGCTCAACAGGCTTTAGCCGAAAGATCTACGTTGACAGATAAGACTTTTCAAATAGAGGGAGCCGTATTGCCGTGTTCGGTAGAGAACTTGGGAAATGCCAATTATAATTTCATCATCTATTCCGGTAAAGCAAGAGTGAAGATAGAGAACCACGGTGTGCCGCCACAATTGTTTAAACCGAACGTGGATGTGGTTTTGCAGGGCCATTTTATAGGTTCCACCGATGTATTTTCATCGGATCAGATATTGATTAAACATTCCAATAAATATATAGCGGCTCATCCGAATCGCCTCAAGCCCGGTACCGCAGCGCTTACTTGTCAGAGGAAAGCGCAGCTTTGACCATTTACAATTATCACTTCTTCCAAGTACCCGTAGTGAGGACGCAAATTTTTAGTAAGCACTTTGATATCGGACCGCTTCGGGAAAGACTGACGGATTGCCCATGACGGCTTATATAGGTCACATAAGTTTAATATTGGCGTTTGCAAGTGCCGTTATCGCCGTATTGGCCATTGTTGTCGGCATGATAAAAAACAACCCGCGCCTTGTCAGGGTGGGTCATTTGCAACCATACTTAATGCTGCTGCTTACTCTAGTTGCAGTCGGGGCCATGGAGCAAGCTTTAATCTCGCATAACTTTTCAATAGCTTATGTGGCCGATAACAATTCCAAGCAGACTCCGTTACTTTATTCCATCACCGGTCTTTGGTCCGCCCTACAGGGTTCAATTTTGCTGTGGGTACTGGTCCTTGTCGCGTATATATCGATAGTGTCTTTCTTGTTTAGAAAGAAAATATCAGACAGTGTCATCAGGGTATCGTTACTTATATCTTTACTTGTGGCAATCTTTTTTCTGGCCCTGGTAGTTTGGCCGGCCAACCCTTTTGTCTCGGTTATCGGGAGACCACCTCTTGATGGCACGGGTCCAAACCCATTGCTCCAGGACAATATTTTGGTGGCCGTCCATCCGGTATTTCTGTATATAGGTTTTGTCGGTTTTACCATCCCGTTTGCGTTTGCCATGGCATCTCTCATTACAAAAAGAGTGGGCGAAGGATGGCTGCTGGAAACCAGGCGTTTTACTTTAGTAGCCTGGGGAGCTTTGAGCTTAGGTATTGTCTTAGGCGCCTGGTGGTCATATCAAACCCTTGGTTGGGGAGGATTTTGGGGATGGGACCCGGTAGAGAATTCGGCTCTGCTTCCCTGGTTGACCGGAACAGCATACCTACACTCGGCCATGGCTCAAGACAGACGCGGTCTTCTCAGGGTCTGGAATCTTTCCTTATTGATCGCCACATTTTCGTTGACGATACTTGGAACTTTCCTGACCCGTTCCGGCGTGATCGTCTCTGTCCATGCATTTTCCGATTCCAATCTCGGTCCGGTTTTGCTGGCATTTTTTGCCTTTGTGGTGGGATCGGGTATTTTTCTGATTGCCTGGAGAGGTGAAGTCCTTTCCACACCGGGATCAATAGACGCTCCTTTGTCGCGCGAGGGAGCGTTCTTGTTGAATAACTTACTTTTTGCCGCTTTTGCTTTGGTGGTACTGGTAGGTACTTTGCTTCCTCTCTTTGTGCAAGCACTAAACGGTCGTTCATTAAGTATAGGAGCCCCATTTTTTGACGCTTTTACAACCCCGATAGGTCTGACGCTTCTTTTTTTGATGGCCATAGCCCCGGCTCTGCCTTGGAGAAAGTCAAATATGACCACGCTGAGGTCCAGACTCCTGGTGCCCGTATGGGCATCCTTAGCAGTGCTTCTAGTATGCGTCGTCGCCGGGGTCAGAGGATTTACACCCCTTCTTACGTTTACCCTTGGTGCATTTGCCGGTTCTTCTGCTTTACGGCAAATAATTTTGGCCACCGTCTCGGCTAAGCGACATAAGTTGCCTTTATATCGGGGAATACTCGGCAGAACAAACGGAGGAATGCTTGTACATCTCGGTGTCGTTGTGATTGCGGTAGCTCTGGCCGGTGCAACTTCGTTTGCCCACAGGACACAGCTCAGTATAGAAAAAGGCCAAACCGTTGTTTTTGATCAACATTCTTTTACTTTTCTCGGGTGGCAGAAAATCCTTACTCCCAGCGAAAACGGAGTACAAGGCTTGGTAAGAATAGACGGCGGCGGAGTTTTTAAACCCGGCGTGGCTTCCTTTGACGGCAATCAACAGGGGACCGGCACTCCGTCCATAGATTCTTCCGTCGTAGATGACGTTTATTTGTCCCTGGCATCCGGCCCGGCTAGTTTGCCGTCCAATCAACCTCTGGTGGTTGAAGTTTACGTACAACCTCTTGTGATGTGGATGTGGGTAGGGGGTGGGATGATCTTTTTCGGTGCCATTTTGTCTGCCATCCCCGGGAAGCGAAGGAAGCCGACCCAGCCGGCTTCGCTGTATTTCCCCGAGTTGGCAAGCGGTTGAAAGCGATGAGTTTGTCTCTGCCTACCGATACCGGAGCCTTTTGTTATCATCATCTGAGGGTCAGATTTGATTTTGAAGTAGGTAAGCCTGTTACATCATTGCCAAAGCCATGATGTCGTAGATTTCCCTTCTTATCCGGGTTCTAAAACCTCTTACCGGTTGTTTTAGGAAATATAAATGTTGTAATTTAGACATAGACGTTTTGAAGATGGGCGCTAAATAAATACAGCCATGACATATAGGAAACATATCAAAACATTTGCTTTTATAACCGCTCTTTTGGCGGCCGCTTTGGTTGCGGTTCTGGCCACAAGGAGTCCCGCTTCGGTAACGGGTAAGGTCGTGTCCGATTTGGGTGGTAAGACGGCTCCCAATATCAAGGGAGCTGACATAGCAAGCGACAAACAAATTTCACTCGACTCCATGCTGCAAAGTCATAAATATGTGCTTATTGATTTTTTTGCATCCTGGTGTACCACCTGCCAGCAGGATATGGCCCAACTTGAAGCTTTTCAATTCCACAATTCCAAGAAAGTATCTATATTGGGTGTAGACATCGATGACAGCGCAGCTAACGGGATCGCCTTTCTTCGCTCTTACGGGGCGAAATGGCCGGCTATCGAGGATAGTAACGGGCCTGACAGTATCGCCGTTACTTACGGAGTGGCATCTCCTCCGGAGATGTTTCTTATTGCCCCGGATAGAAAAGTAGTGGCTTATTTCGTGGGCGGGGCAACGGAGAACCAGCTTAACGCTGCTCTTGATGATTTACAAAAAGCCAACTTGAAAAATTAGGATTTTCGGATGTATGACAAACCTCATATATCCGGGGTAGACGACAGACGAGAAACAAATAGAACAAATAGGTTGACAATTGAGATGAGCAAACACATCAATATTTCCCCGGTAAAGACATTTTACCGTTCGCCGACGGGATTTTTGCTTCCCGTTATTTTGCTTGCCGTACTTCTTGTAATAGGTAGTTTTCATCCGTCTCAACCGACAAAGTCTCAACGCATCAACTCGTTGGATAATATAATTAAATGTCCCGTCTGTGCCGATATATCCATTGCTCAGTCCGACGCCCAGATAGCCGGGCAACTGCGTTCTTCGGTTAGGAAATGGGTGGATGAAGGTAAGACGAATTCTTGGATAGAATCAGCGGTCGTGGCCAAGTTTGGGTCAAACGAGATATTGGATCCGCAGAATAATTTAATTTTTATTATTCCGGCAGCGGTCATAATTGCCGCTCTACTCATCCTCTTTACTTATTACATACGGCGCTTTAGGTCTTATAAAAATCTTTCTTTAGAGGAAGAAGCTCTCACGTGATCTGGAAAAGATGTTGTGGAAGTCTGCTTCCTGTGAGAGAGTCTGAAAATATTGATTTGGGCTTCCCGTTGGCTCTATACATACGAAGGAATATATGTCTAGATCTCCTGGTGTAAAAGAGAGAAAAAAAGACACGAGAGATGCTTTGGTCAAGACTCTGTATGTCGATCTTGATCGCCTGGAGAGGGAAAAGCGATATTTGGATATGTCTCTCTTGGATTTAGAAGCTGAGCATGATGCGGGCGATCTAAACGAAGACGACTACGTGTTATTAAATGCCGATTATCGCTCCAGGTCAAATCGCTTATCGCTCCAGGTTAGGAAATTGCTGGAGCAAATAGAAGATCTCAGTGATCAGAAAAGCATATCCACTGATGAAAAGAAAAGCAGTAACTCTTCGCCGGACGACTTTGATATCAGACGGACGCGGAGCAATATCAAACGTTTTCTCGGCAAAAGAACGACGAGAAGATACTTAGCAATAGCTCTGATCCTCTCTTTTGTGACAGCTCTGTCGGCGACGGCTTATTCCCTGGCCGATAATAGGCTTCCCGGTCAATTTGCCACCGGTTCCGTCAGTTTGACAAAACAGGCTTTGATCCGTCAGCAATTACTCCAGGCGCAGGTATTGGGTTCAGAGGGACGACTTCAGTCTGCCGTACAACTGTATGGGGAAGTCCTATCTGAATCGGGGAGAAATGTGACAGCTTTAGCTTATCAAGGTTGGTTGATCAGACTGATCGGAAAGACTAGTGGTTCGAGGAAATTGCTTATCACAGGCGACAGAGAGATAGCTAAAGCCGTTTTATATTCTCCCCAATACGCCAATGCTCATGCTTTCTACGCCATAGCCCTTCTTCAGGATTTTGCCGATACAAAAGGCGCCGTCTTGCAGTTGAACGACTTTTTACAAGATCAACCCAGCAGACAATTCCTCTCAGTCTTGGGTAAACAGATCGCCGATACATATCTCAAATTACATCTGACTGTTCCAAATAAACTCAAACAATTCGCCAGGCGATAACCAGTCACGGTCTCCGATATTTATCGAGAGCTTGAGTCAGACAAAAAATAAAGTAATCTACATCTTCTTTTGAAGTGGTATCACCGAAGGAAATTCGCAACGACTGATCCCCGGAAAATCCCATGGACTCCAAAACCGCCGAGGGCTCTATCGCTTCAGCGGCACAGGCTGATCCGGAGTGGACGGCAATAGAGCGTCTGTCCAGTTCCCTCAAGATTGCTTCTCCGTTTACTCCTGGGGTTTTAAAGCAGATGATATGTTGAAGTTTACTATCTTGAGCTCCGTAAACTTCCATGCCCGGTAGTAAATTAAGTTGTCTTAATGTATGAGAGTGCAATTTAGTAAAATGTTTTTCCCGTTTCTCGATTAAAATGGGGTCGGAGAGTTTTTCGCAGGCGGCAGCGAAACCGGCTATGGATAAAATATTTTCAAAACCCGCTCTCTTGCCGCGCTCCTGTGCTCCGCCAAGCAAAATTGGTTCTATTCTTTTATTTCTTTTCAATATAAGCGCCCCTGCCCCCGGTGGGCCACCCAATTTATGACTTGAGACGGATAAGAAATCTGCCCCGAGTTCTGCAAAATCTATCGGCAAATAGCCGGCTGCCATACAGGCGTCAAAATGAATAAAAACCCCGTATCTCTCACACAGGGCCGCTGCCTCTTTATAGGGCTGTATCGTTCCGACCTCGTGGTTGGCGATTTGGCAATGGACAAGTACAGGTTTTTGATCGCCGTCAAGCAGCTCTTTGAGATGAGCAAGGTCTATTTGCCCATATGGTGTGATGTTGATATTTACCACGTAGCCGTTTTGTCGGGCGGACTTCTTAACGGCTTGATGTTCTGCCTCGGACAGAGCACTGCTGTAATCTGTGCCGCCCTGCCGCCCACCTACGAGCCTCGCCCCTCTTGCAGCCATATTGATGGCCTCAGTCCCAGACGATGTAAAGATCACTTCGTTCGGCTTGGAGTTGAGAAAGAGAGCGACCTTTTCTCTCGCCGTCTCGATTTCCTCTCTGGAGATCAGAGCCTCTTGGTAGTTTCTTCCCGGGTCATAAAAAGTGTTTTTCTCGAGTAAGTCATGTATTTTATCGGCAGCTGCTTTACTGATCGGGCAGGAGGACGCGTAATCAAGGTAGAGTCTTTTAGATACACGGGGTGGGCTCGCTTCGCTCATCATTTCCTTGATCTAATTTTAGTTTTCAAGCCAGCCAATTTTTAATGTAGCTATCACCGTTTTTAGTCCCCGTGTTGACATATAAGTTTTTATGAGGTTTTTCCACAGGCCAAAGTAGAGCAGGATACGTCACCTCTGGCTTTTGAGGACATGGTAACCGGAGATGTGAGCTGTCCGCATAGTCCCGTCAGCATGCCTTCTACCAGAGCCTTGTCGATAGCGCATAATGCCGGTGTTTCAGCCGCCAGGGTGCCGAAAGGACACACATCCCTTATAATCTGTGTTCCGTTCCGATCTTCTTTGGTGTGGGCGGAAAATCCAAGGGCGGTCAATGCATCAGCTATGGTGACCATCGCCGAGCGCAAAGAGCGCAGAGAATCTCCGACAGACATGTTGGCGGTTAGAGATTTGCCGTATTCAAGACCGACTTCGCGGGCGATAGATTCCACCACTTCGTTTTGGGTATAGTCTACGAGTTTTTTGAGCAACATCAAAAGAAGAGTATCTGGTTTATGGATAAACGCAGTTTGGTTGAGATTATGGGATTTTTTGTAAAGCTTTGACGGCCGTCCAGCTCCCGGAGCGTTGTGCTGTAGCGTAACCTCAAGGTATCCTCCGGCAAGTAGCTTTTCAAGATGATGTCTGGCGACGTTTGGATGCAGGTGAAAGACTTTGGCAACTTCCGCAGCCGTTTTCCCATCAGCGGCACTGATATATAGGTAGATTTCTCTTCGCGTTTGGTCTCCGAAAGCGGCAGTTATGGCTGAAACCGTGGCGGAGAAATCATCTAAGCCTTCGCGACTGTCACTTAAATCAAGTTCAACCCCTCCCAGATTGCGTAAGGGAGCTATGGGGGATTTTCTATTACTTATCATAGGCGAAAGATCATTTAAGTTTTCACGCGGTTTTAGATCTAAGTGCTCCATATCAATAAGACTAGCGATTTTTTGGAGGCAAAGTGGCAGATAACGATCTCTATCGTGTCTTGAAGTAAAAGTAGCTAGCCATTCATTTTATGTATACATATATGAGATTTGTAGCGGTGCTTCTAATCTATAAAATCTTTTTGTCTATAAAATCCCTGTTGCAAGACGAAGTAGGTAACTTGTTTATGAAAAACCAGATACCGGTTCGAAAATACGCCTGTTGAAGGTTTTGAGATAGGATGAAAACGAAAATCATTTTCTCTAAGGAAGGTAGCGATGGAAAATACAGACAGAGTCCCAGCTGAGATGGGAAATATCACAGATCCGCTTACGAAGAAGAAACTCTCTGCTTTGGGATATATTCATGCCTCAAGTGACGGTAGCGACAATCTGTCCGGTTGGGAATTGCACCTCCCTGTTTTGCAATACCCCTATCTGGAAGAGTTGATAGCAGATATCAAAAAAATATTAAATCAACCAGAGCTTGAGATCGGGATAAAAGAGATGAACGAGGAGGAGATAAAAACTTTTGTCGAGACATTGAAAGCAGATAATCTTTCGCTAATCGGATCCGATAAAGGTTCCATGACTCAAGTTGTAGCCGTGGCATCCGGTAAAGGAGGGGTAGGTAAGTCTTCCGTGACGGTGAACTTGGCTATTTCTTTGGCCAGAGCAGGCAAAAGTGTTGCGATTTTGGATGCCGATATATACGGTTTTTCCATACCTAGAATGCTCGGCGTTACTAAAAGTCCGATCGTCGTAGGCGGCCTTGTCATACCACCGGTCAGTTACGATGTCAGATGTATATCCATGGGGTTTTTTGTGGAAGAAGACGTAGCTATAGCCTGGCGAGGGCCTATGTTGCACAAAACGCTGGAGCAATTTGTCACGGAAGTCTATTTCGGTTCCCCTGATTACCTTTTGATCGACATGCCTCCCGGAACCGGAGACGTGGCTCTATCTATGAGTCAGCACCTTGGCAGCATGGAAGTTGTTATAGTCACCACCCCACAGCTATCGGCTCAAAAAGTGGCTCAAAGAGCCGGTGCGTTGGCGGAGCAATTGAAACTACCTATCAAAGGTGTTATCGAAAACATGTCTTACTTTACCGCTGATGACGGCAAAAGATACGAGATATTCGGCTCCGGAGGAGGAAAGGACTTGGCGGAGAAATTTGATGTACCGCTGCTCGGCCAAATCCCGATCGTAATAAGTTCGGAGATGGGCTTAGACGAAGGATATCCGATGTCCGCCTGTCGCCCCGACTCTGAAGTCGCCGCCATTTACAAAGACATTGCCGCCGCTCTGATCACGATGAGGCCGAGGAAAATATATAAAAGTGAGCTGAAGGTAAACTGATAGATAAAGATGCTAAGTGATACAAAACGCGCTAAAAGTGGCAGAAATTAAAGATAAAGTTATATAAGGGGATCCAATCGCAACTAATTGTCCTAAATGACGTTAGGGATAATTGGCCATATTTCTATATAGGAGATAGGAGGTGGTTTAGATGCGCGGTAAATCAATCGGTATCTTATCTCCTCTGTTGGCGGGATCTTTTTTTGGCGGGATACTTTCCGGCGTATCATCAGCTGCACTGCTGGCCAGAAGAGATCTGATAGCTTTCCAGACACTGGACGGTTCCGTCGAGACCTATTTCGGAGGTAACCCTTCTTTCGACGATCATGTGGGGTGGTCCAGGGTCGACGGTTTTATAGTCGTTATCAACGCCGTTGACGAAGTCTATTTACAGTCTATTTTAGACAGCGGTCGACCCGTCGTGTTGGTAAGTACGGAATCAGATGTCGTAACCTGTCCTTCCGTACAGGCCGATAACGCCGGAGGAGTTTATCAAGCGGTGACTCACCTCATCGAGCACGGGCATAGCAAAATTGCTTTCGCCGGCTGGATGGGCCAAATTGACATTAGAGAGCGGTTTGAGGGCTACAAAAAAGCCCTTTTTGACCACAACATTGCCTTCAGGGAAGATCTTTTTTACGATACCGGTGACAACATAGAGTCAGGCGGAGAAGAAGCCGCAAAGAGCATGCTGCAAGCGGGGCTGCCTTCCACGGCTGTTATTTGCGGAAATGACTATAACGCCGTAGGAATGATGAGGGTCTTGCGGGCAGCAGGGAAAAAACTTCCCGAAGATCAAGCCATTATAGGGTTTGACGATACCGATATAGCGGGAGTTTTAGACCCTCCGCTCACCAGTGTCAGCCAGCGGTTTGATCTGATCGGGAAAAGAGCCGTTGAGATTATCTTGTCGATGCTGGACTCCAAAAAAGTCGATCCTATTACCTACAGAGTGCCGACAGAACTAATTGTTAGGGCTTCCTGTGGGTGTTCTCCGAGGGCGCTACGTTTGCGGAATGAATCTTTCTATGAATTGCCGGAGAATTCCGAGACGGAACCCAACCAATATCTGAGAGATAAATTATCAGAAATACTCCAGGTCACGGAAGCAGATTATCGCCGTGAAATGTTGGGCGAGGTCGTAGCGGAAATAGCATCCGCTCTTGGCAAGTATACTTCGCATGAATCACCAAGGCTAACAGGTACTCAATTGGCAGACTCCATTGCCAAATTGCATCCCGACTGGGAAGCGGTGGTGCCTACCGCTGAATCAATACGACATTATCTGACCCTTTTTATAAAAAATTCCAATTTAGGCGACAATTTTTTACCACCGACAAAGCAGAGCGAGATGGTCGCCGAACTCGTGATAGCGCTGTCATATATTGTCATAACGGAAATGAGTGAAATAGCTAATGATCTACAGGTGACACTCAGAAACGAGTATTTCATCAGTATGGATTTACTGCGCAGTCACGAGATCGATCCGCGTTCTCTCGGCTGGCTGGTGAGAACCTCTACCGGTACGGGTCTGCTTGGTCTATGGCCAGATACCGTCAATGAGAAAAATGTACAGAGTTTAGCCAGAAAAAAACCGGATGTAAAAACCAGAAGGGGAGAGCAGTCGCGTTCGATTCTGGAACTTACAAGTTCATATACGGGGAGCCTGTATCCGGATTTACCTCACCCAAAGCGAGTAGCAATTGAGGAATTCCCTCCCATCAATTTAATCAAGCGTGCAAAACTTGACCAAAACGAAATAACTTTTGTCCTCCCGGTCAGGACAAGCACAAGAGATTTCGGGTTTTTATCGGTCGTGGGGCCGGTGGAGACCATTACCGTTACGGGCCGAGACGTCTATTTCCAGTGGGCCGCACTCCTTGGTGTAGCTCTTGAGCATGAAGAAATGCTGGAGTCACTACGAAGGCAACGAGAAGACCTTTCCCGTCTTTATGACCGTGAAAAAAGCCTGGTGGAGGAAATTAAAAAAAGTGAAGAGAGATATGCATTGGCTGCCAGTGCCGCCAATGACGGTCTTTGGGACTGGGATATCTCAAGCGGTGTAATTTACTATTCCGATCGATGGAAAGAGATGCTCGGTTACAAAGATCAGGAAATAGGACAAGATCTTGACGGTTGGATTAATTTAGTCCATGAAGACGATATAGGAACTCTGCGCGAGAAATTGGATCTATGTCTTTCAGGTAGTGCGGCTTCGATCGAATATGAGCACAGAATATTGAATGCTTACGGACAGTACAGATGGGTATTGTGTAGGGCATTGGCGGTACCCGGCGGAGGCCAACCGGCGGCGAGACTGGTAGGTTCCTTTACCGATATTACCCTACAAAAGGAATTGGAGGCGCAATTACGCCACGATGCGCTTTATGACAGCCTAACCGGTCTTCCCAACAGGGTCCATTTTTTGAATGTGCTTTCCGAGGCTATTGAAGATGCCAAAGAAGAAGCGGCACTTGGATTTGCCGTTCTGTTTTTGGATTTGGATGGCTTCAAACTGGTCAATGACAGTTTGGGTCATTATTTTGGAGACCTGTTATTAAAAGAAGCTTCAGCGAGGATTTTATCTCAGTTGAGGAAAGTGGATATGGCGGCCCGCCTCGGTGGCGACGAATTCGTGATTTTGCTCAGAGAAGTCAATGACGAAGAGGACGTTACCTCATTTGTTAAGCGACTGCAGGAGTTTATTGCCTTTCCTTACGAACTGGAAAATAAAACCGTAGTGGTGACGGCGACCGTTGGGATAGCTCCCAGTCCGAACGGCTATAAATCGGCCGAAGACATGCTGAGAGACGCCGATATAGCTATGTATCAAGCTAAATACCAAGACAAGGGTTCGCTGGCTACTTTTAATCAATCCATGAGGGAAGATGTACTAGCCAGGTTACAGATGGATACAGATTTACGGATGGCGCTGCAAAATAATGAGATTGTCAATTACTACCAACCTGTATTTGATATGCGTTCGCATCAGATAATAGCTTTGGAATCTTTGGCCCGCTGGCATCACCAAGGAAAAGGTATAGAATTGCCGGACACTTTCCTACCTGTTTCGATTGACTCCGGTTTTGTCATCGCCATGGGTTCTCAGTTGCGTAAAGAAGCCATAGAGCATTTCTGCAGGTGGCAGGATGGAAATATTTTATCTCCAGATGTGAAATTATCGTTCAATATTTCAGGCAGAGAATTCTGGCACAAAGGCTTTGTGGAAGAAATGACTAGGCTTGTTGATGAATTGCACTGCGAGCGACTGTTGTCTTTGGAAGTTATCGAAAGTGTATTAATGCGCAATTACTCAGAAGCTTCGTATATTTTAGAGCGGCTTTCTGATTTAGGTATAGAGATTATCATTGACGATTTTGGTGTCGGGTATTCTTCTCTCGAAATGTTGAATAAATTGCCGATTCAGGCATTGAAGATAGATCGCTCGTTTATTAGGTCCATGGGCGAGAAGAATAATAATATGCAACTGATCAGAGCAGTTATAGCTCTTGGCGAAGAAATGAATTGGAAAGTTATAGCTGAAGGCGTGGAAACAGATATCCAAGAGCACAGGCTATTGGAGTTGGGGTGTCATTTCGGACAGGGATTTCGCTTCGCCAACCCTCTTGGGGAAAATGAATTCGAAGCCTTCCTTGCCGGAGATTTGTCTAAAATGAATTTCGGTGAGCTAACCAAAGAACCATCTATTGAAAACCCGCATTAATACATCAAAACCGGTGCGGTATAAGGTGCCGATTTTTCTGTATTTCTATGAGCTACCCCGGGCATCTGGAAAATTTGATAGAAGGTAAGACCATCTTGTCTTTGTCATGTCTGGGTAGGGATAGTAGTAGGGACAGAGCGTCTTTATCTTGATGATGCCAGTCTTGATTTAGAAAATGCTGAAAACGGAAATATAAGTATCTGGGTGTATTGATATTTTATATATCAGGATCGGAAAAGACGGACTTTGCTCAGGGCGAGTTCTCTGGTAATCTCTATTACACCTTCGGTATATATTACTTATATAAAAAGAGACAGATATGTAATGAGGGAAGAGAATGCTACCAAGAGATGAGCGGAATGGAAGTGCCGTCAAGTGCCAGGAGATTGTGCCTAGATCAAGTTGCGAGATCATAACCAGGGATAGGAAGGTGCCTAACCCGTATATATCGACGCTTTGCGGCAATAAGGTCCAAAGTGATACTTTCACCACTCGTTATCTACACAATATGGCCGCAAAAGAAGAGGGAAGTGGAGATAGGCAAGAGCCAGAAGCATCTGATGAGTATCTCACTTGTTTCGAAGTGGACAAAGATCGTATCTTGTCAAGCTCGGCTTTTCGCAGACTGGCCAGGAAGACGCAAGTTTTTGCTTTCCCCGAAGATCATCTCAGAAACCGGCTTACCCACGCTGTGGAGGTATCTCAAATAGCATCGCGCATTTCAAAAGCAACAGGTCTGAATGCCAATTTAGCAGAAGCTATAGCTCTGGGTCACGATATAGGGCATGGTCCGGGAGGTCATGCGGCCGAAGAAGCTTTTGCAAAATTTATTCCCGACTATTTCCGTCACGGACCTTTTGGTGCCGATGTGGTTTTGGCTCCGATGAATTTGTGTAGCCAGACCTTGGACGGTATCAGAAATCACAGCTGGTCTATGCCTCTTCCGGCGACTGCTGAAGCTCTTGTCGTATCCTTTGCCGACAGGATCGCTTACTGTACGCACGACTTGGAAGATGCCTTGAGCATCAAGTTGATCGACAAAGCCATGTTGCCATCAGATGTTATCTTCGTATTGGGAGAGGATAAAAAAACACAAGTCAATACTTTGATTGCTGAAATAATTTATTGCTTTAAAAATTTCTCAGTTATCGGTATGAGAAAAGAATACGGCGAAGCTTTACTGGCTTTTAGGGAATTTAATTTCGAGTTTATATACAAATCCTCTGAAGTCGAAAAAGCAAACGAGATGTTCATCAATCTAAACAGTCAACTGGTGGAATTTTATATTGACAATCCTCTACTGCTTCCCTCTTCTGTTGTCTGGAAACAAGAGGGAGGAAAAGACCTTGTCAAAAGAGCTATCTGCTATGTGGCGAGTATGACAGATGACTATGCTCTGCAGCTTGGACGGGAGTTTTTGGGATTCAATCGCTTTATCCCTTACTCAATCAACGCTACATGTCATTGACAACAAGGTTTGAGGCCTTTCTTTTGGCTTTTGTCGGCTTGGGGTAAAAAATATTCTATGCTGTTTTAGCTATGTGCTGATAGAAGTTTTACCGGAGGCCCCTTCCAGGGTCGTCAATTGGACAAAATCATTTATAGCCTCTATAGTTTAAAGCGGAAAATATTTTTAGTCTCGACTGGTGAAGAGCATGACAATTGCTGAACAATCTATCAAGAGCAACAATCAAAGTAATTTGTATAACGAGGACTCTTCTAAAGCAGATTTTTTGATTTGCAGGTTACTTTGCGTTTCTGCGACTAAAGAGAGTCCGGTCAAATCCACACGTAAAGCCCAGAGTATGTTCAGTAAAGCGATGCTGATATCGGCCACAAGATGTCTTCTTAGTTATATTATCCTGCCTTTTGTTATGCCCGTGATTGGCCTGTCTGCCAGTTTGGGACCCGCTATAGGAATTCCACTGTCTTTGGTAGCTTTAATTTTCGATATCATAGGCATACGCCGTTTCTTCCAGGCCGGACATAAGTCAAGGTGGGTATTTTTCTGGATCTATCTTGCGGTTATCGGATTAGTTTTGGCGTTACTCGGTATAAATATTTATGACCTTGTTCACTAGCCGCAGATATGCCAGATAGCGGCAGGTTGCAACGCTAAATGTCAGATTGCGCCCTTTTGATTCCGGTTAAGTCGTTTCAACTTGCCAAGCAGAGGTTATCTGGGTATTTCGATTCACGACAAAGGCTGTGCCTATCCTTAGCACTTACACAAAGAGTTGTACTGTCTACGAAGGAACTCACCACTTTTGTGGTCTGTGACGACATTACTGTGAAAGATTGGGCTACTTCGTTGGATGTAGCGGCTATAACGCAAGATCACGGAGGTCTTTGCGGACAGATTTTTGCCGCGATAAAAGAAGTATATAAGATGGGATACAAAGAAGCCATCATCGTACACTCGGATTTGCCTAAAATCAAAGACCTTTCTGGCTACTCGCGAGAAAATGGGATAGTGATAATTCCCGACAGGCGAGGATTCGGCACCAATTTACTGAAAGTTCCCACCGATACTCTTTTTGAATTCCATTATGGAGAGAATTCACTTTCTTGTCACATCAAGGAAGCTATGCGACATAAAATTGACTACAGGGTATTTTTGGATCCTGATTTAGCTTTTGATATAGATTTGCCTGAAGATTTAAGCTTTTTAGGGCTTGACGAAGTAAACAAACTACTGCTCGAAGGTAAAACGATCGCACAAGACATGGGCATATTGGGAGAATAATGACACAAAATATAGATGTACCGGAAGTTGCGCTGGCCATAGGGGCACACCCCGATGATATTGATTTTCATTGTAGTGCTACTTTAGCTAAGTGGGCAGCTAGAGGATGTGAGGTGCATTACTTGGTCATGACGGATGGTTCCAAAGGCACTTGGGATTCTCATGAAAATCGCGAAAACCTAATTGCGCTCCGTCGCTTTGAGCAAAGAGAAGCTTACATGATAGTAACTGGCAGTGATATGGTTATTGCGGAGCAAAGAACACACTTTTTACCTTATGTCGACGGGGAACTGGAAATAACCAACAAAGAAATATCTGCGGTATGTGCGATAATTCGCCAAATACAACCTCAAGTGATACTTGCGCATGATCCATGGAAAAGGTACAGGCTACATCCCGATCATAGGAAAACCGGCTTTATCGTAACAGATGCCATTGTAGCGGCGCGGGATCCTCTCTTTTACCCCGAACAAAAATGGCCGCATTTTAGGCCGAAACTACTGATGCTATTTGAAGCTGATGAAATTGATCATGGTGAAGATATAAGTCAATACGAAGAGATCAAAATCAGTGCTCTGTTGAAGCATAAAAGTCAATTGTTGTCGACTATGGGTATTGATATTTCGGCGACAGAAGATGTTTATAGAGAGAAATTGTCTGCGTTTGAAACTGACATAGAGAACAAGCACATAAGAGCCGGAGAGGTGTTCAATCTGACAAAAGCAGAATCCTATAAGTTGATGACAAATTTATAAGTAGTAGATAGGGTTACCATACAAAGCAAATAGCTCATGTCGATGATAATTTAAAGTCATCAGCGAGTTTGACTGACAAGTACTCAGGTACACGAACTTTACAACTGACTTATCAAAGATAAAAAGACAGGCAATGTCTTGCCTGTCTTTTTATCTTCCTCGGCACTATTTCTTTTTGGCCACAGCCTTTTTAGCCGGAGCTTTAGCCACCGTTACTTTCTTAGCCGGAGCTTTGGCTGCCATAGCCTTTTTAGCCGGAGCTTTAGCCACCGTTACTTTCTTAGCCGGAGCTTTGGCTGCCACAGCCTTTTTAGCCGGAGCTTTAGCCACCGTTACTTTCTTAGCCGGAGCTTTGGCTGCCGTTTGGATTTTGGCAACGGAGGATACGGGGCTGACACGTTTGGCAGCTATGACGGAGCGTATTGTCATAGCGTCCTCCACTCTTTTCGGCTTATTTAGAGCCGAACGGGCATTTATATTTTCCTTTAAACGCGCACTGGGAGTGAACCCAATACCTTTGGAGGCTTTTATTTTTACAGCGGCACCAGTTTGGGGATTACGTCCCTGTCTGGCTTTTCTTTCGCGAATTTTAAATGTACCAAACCCTGTAATCCTGATTGTATCACCGGATTTCAAGCCGGTAACTATGCGGTAGATAAGGGCATCTAAAGCTAATTCTACATGGGGGCGTGTAAGACCTGTATCGGAACTTACAACCTCTATCAATTCACTTCTGTTCAATTGTATCCTCCCGGTTTTCGGTATTGCTTACAAAATACAAGGCGATTTTTAACTAAATTGCAAGTATTAAAGTCTTAAATTTATAAAAATTAATGTTTCCTTATCTAAAATCATTTATCAGCCTTGACAAATGCGACTTTACACTATTTTTATACTGCAAGAATAAAAAAAATAATATTTTCGGTAATAAATAAGTAAAATTTCTTGACAATATAGCCACATGGCATATGGTCAAAGCCTTGAAACGAAGAAATTATCTGAAATTAGGGCGGCAAATCAACTTTGCGGAGGTGGCATATATTTAGGTAAAGGCAATAACGGTTTTATTTTTTCCCCAAAAGAATGCGGTGTTTTAGCACTGGGACCACCGCGTTCCGGGAAAACAACATCACTGGTTATTCCAAACGTTTTGATAGCCAATTCCGCGGTGATTGTGACATCAACCAAGAGAGATGTTGCAGACCAAACATATGAGTCAAGGAAAAAAGTAGGACCGTGTTATATATTTGATCCGTCACGCGAGCTAACTATGAAAAGTGATATAGAGCCGATAGGATGGTCACCGTTAGACAATTCCGCTAAATTTGACAATTCTCTTCTTACTGCGCGGTCGATGGTTGGAGCAGCCCGACCTGATGGAAATAGGGGAGAGTCGCAACACTGGACGCAAAAGGCCACCGAATTACTGGCAACTTTACTGCATGCCGCTTCAATAGGGGATATTCCTTTTAGTGAGTTTGTCAGTTGGATCAATAGACATGAAGGCAATATGGCAGCAAAGATCCTAGCTTCCTCTGAAGATGCCTCGGAGGTTGCTTTGGATGTGTTGAGCGGTATATTAAATACAGATTTTCGTGAGCAGAGCGGTATTTGGTCGACAGCATCTTCTGTCTTTGCATGCTATCAGAACAGCACAGCTATTTCGGCTGCCGAATTGCCACGTCCAAATCACCTCTCCTTATTGGAAAAAAAAGCTACTATATATGTGATTGCAACCGGTGAAACCCAGCAATTGCTGGCTCCTGTTATTGCCGGTTTTATATCTGACTTCAGACGGACGGCTTATTTAAACCATATGGGTAAAAGAGATCTTCCTAGATCACAGAGATACGACAAAAGAGAAAGCTCTCCGCAATTATTGCTTGCTTTAGATGAGTTGGCTAACATAGCACCACTGTATGATTTACCGGAAATAATTGCCGAAGGAGGGAGTCAAGGAGTATTGACCCTGGCCTGTTTGCAGGACTTATCTCAAGCCAGAAGGAGATGGCCAACTATTGCCGATGGATTTTTTACCCTTTTTTACACTAAATTTATTTTGCCAGGCTTGGGCGACAGGCAGACACTTGAAAACATTTCTCTCTTATGTGGAGATAGAGATGAAATTGTATATTCAAAAACAACTCATAGAAAGGGTTCCAGAGAAAAGCAAGATTCACGGACAGCTTCTTTGAGAAGAGTACGTAGGTTGCCGGTGGATGAAGTCAGTCGCGGAAAAGACGGCAAGGCCCTGGTACTTATGGGTAATTCTGTAGGTGAAGTGAATTTGACCCCCTCTTATGAATTGCAAACTTCGCCGCCTTCCCGTGGCTCCTTTACTAAAGTATGTTCCCACCAGACAATAGATAGTGATAATCATATCTATGATCATCAAGATCTAGAGACAAAGAGACCTATGGAAAACTTATCGTCAAAGAGTCATAGTTGGCCAGATAAGTTATTTATAAGAACAGGTAAGAAAATAACTTTTCCGTCAAGTAAGGAAAAGCAGTCGAAAAGAACCGCCGATAATTTATCTCATCGATATCAAGATAACACTGTTTACCGGGAGAGATCAGGTGAAATTCGTAGTCTATAATCAGCGATGTCATATATCTTTTGGTGTGGCAAAGATATTTCGTCGCTGTTTTCGCGTCCGGTAAGGATTTTTTTACCAGGATTTCTTGGGTCAATGCCTTTTCCCTGAGAGAGCTTTGTGTCTGTACGATGGGCGGGTAAATATCCTATTGTAGTATCCGCTCTCGCCTCCTCGGGGGACAATTTATTCCCATACTCTCTAGTTGTATGCGGTATCTTGAGAAAAGATTCGTGATAATTAAAGTATTTTTTGTTCTTTGAAAGTAATGTTTGTTCCAGTTCCTGACTTCTTGAGCTCAAGTCGTCAATGTATTTTCCAAGCTCTGCTGCCGGCATAAATTTTGGTTTTACAATAATAGTTTTTCGATCAGAGATTTCCCTGTTTATGATAACTTCTGGACAAAACCCTATTGTCAGAATGCAGGCCGGCTTACTATTTTGTAGATCTTCATAGCCGTATTTTCCGCGAAGATTATTACTCTTATGGCGCTGGTCTGAAGGAAGTACATTGTTTGGAAAAGATTGCGAAGCCTTAGCGACCAGATCTGTTTTTTTTAATTGGTCCCGCGTCAAGATAAGTAAGTTATCCAGACTAAGAGGCCCTTTTATTATGCTTTTGGTAACAAAATTCCATTCTTCTTTCTGTGAGATTAAATAACCGGTGCTATTTTTGGTATCTGCTTTATTTGCCGTAGATCTACTTATAAAGTGATGATACGAGGTATTTCCTTTTAGAAAAAGGTATTTATTACAATCGGGTAAATCGGTTATCGGATATATTTTCCTGAGTTGATGCTCCAGAGCTGTAATGTCCAATGAATTGTCTACGGCTAGGATAACCCGGGTATACAATGTTTGTAGTTTTCTTATATGTCGAGTGAGTTCAGAAAAGAAATTTTCTCTTTCTTCCACCACTATTACCTTGTCATTTTGCGACAGTATTTCGACAGAACGTTTAGGCTCACCGATGAGGCTATTTCCAGAAGAAGTATGGTCAGGCGATATAGGGGCTATTTTATCTTGCCGATGTTTTATATCGGTTGTGGCAAAGTTCTCTGTTATCAGATTTTCTTTTACCGGCAAAGGCTTGTCAAGTTTGACGTATTGATTTGTCGGTAAATCTAACTCATATTCTCTGCTCTGCTTTTTCGGAAGATCTTTTTGTGCTGTTGTCTTTTGGGGGAGAATCGTCATCAGGTTTATTTTTTCTGCAAAAGAAATTTTCTCAGAAATTTTTTGATTATTCAAAAGAGCTTTTAGGAGTATAGGTTTAGATGTAGCTGATAGTTCACAAATAACATCTTTTCCGGATGCAATAGAATTGATACAAGAATAAACCTGCTCATTGAATTCTATTTGTAACTTTTCAAATTTACGCTCACTATTAGGTAAGCAAACTTTTGCCTCTAAGCCCTTGTGTAAACCAGGGCGAGAATCAGTTCTTATATATCTACTTAATATCTCTAAC
>JAJZMK010000154.1 GCA_021798275.1 Actinomycetes bacterium
CCCTTACGGCGGGCACTACCGACTGATTGATTTTGTCCTATCAAATCTTGCCAACGGGGAATTTAGGAAGATCCTTGTCCTGACCCAGTATAAAAGCCATAGTTTGGACAGGCACGTTTCCCAAAGTTGGCGTTTATCACCACAACTTGGCAACTATGTCACCACGGTCCCTGCTCAGATGCGCCTCGGCCCCAGATGGTTCGCAGGCTCCGCCGATGCCATCTATCAAAATTTGAATCTGGTTTATGACGAACAGCCCGAACACCTGATGGTCCTCGGAGCCGATCACATTTACCGCATGGATCCGAGACAGTTGTTGGACGCTCACATAGAAAGCGGAGCGGATGTAACGATAGCAGGCATCAGGGTCCCTCGCTGTTTGGCCAAAGAATTCGGTATTATCGATGCGGATGAGAATGGTCTGATCCGAGAGTTTCTGGAAAAACCCGTCAACCCTCCCCCCTTACCGGATGACCCCAACTCCTCTTATGCCTCCATGGGTATTTATGTTTTCAGAACGTCTGCTCTGATGGTTGCCCTTAGTAAAGATGCCGAAGACGGTGGGAGTTCCCATGACATCGGCGGTGACATAATACCCAGATTCGTGGACAAAAAAGCGGCATATGTATATGATTTTGGCGACAACGTAGTACCGGGAGTCGATGAGAGAGAACACGGTTATTGGAGAGACGTGGGTACTCTGGACGCCTATTACGAGGCTCATATGGATCTCGTCTCCGTGCATCCTATTTTTTCACTATATAATCAAAAATGGCCTATTAACTCCTGGCGTGCTCCTCTCCCTCCGGCAAAATTTGTTTTTGACGAAGACTCAAGAAGAGGACATGCTCTCGATTCACTGGTTTCTCAAGGTGTAATCATTTCCGGCGGGATTGTCAAAAGATCGGTTCTGTCGCCTATGGTTAAAGTTCACGCCGGGGCCATAGTGGAGGGGTCGGTGCTGCTTGACGATGTCGAGGTGGGAGAAGGTGCCTACGTATCAAGATGCATTATAGATAAGCATGTAAAAATACCTCCGGGAGCTTTCATTACGGCCGAGGCGGTGGGTGATTCTCCGCCGTTTACGGTTACCGATTCCAAGATAGTGGTTATTCCAAAACGCGAGGTAGTGAACTTCCGGTGAAAGTAGCTCTCTTGACAAAGGAATACCCCCCGGAAGTTTATGGCGGCGCAGGGGTACACGTAAGCGAGCTTTCCAAAGAATTGGCCAAATTGACGGACATAGATATCCATTGTTTCGGCCGGCCCCGCTCGGATGCTTTAGTGAAGGGGAGCTATCAGCCTTGGGATGAAATCAGGTCCATATTAGGTGGCGACCCGTTGGCGATAGCGCTTGAAACCATGTCTGTCGATTTGGCGATGTTGGCCAATATCGGTAAGGTTGATATCTGTCATTCCCATACTTGGTATACCAACTTTGCCGGCTATCTGGCCAGACGCTCTTTGGGGGCTAAACATATAGCCACCTCACACAGCTTGGAGCCTCTGCGCCCGTGGAAAAGGGACCAATTGGGGTCAGGTTACGATCTCTCTCTTTGGATAGAAAAAACCGCTCTTTTAGATGCCGATGCCGTCATAGCAGTCTCCTCTGCCATGAAGCAAGATATATTGTCATGTTATGAGGATATAAATCCTGAAAAAGTACGTGTTATTTATAACGGTGTTGATACTGACAAGTGGAGACCCAGGCCTTGGAGCGGAACTCTTGAAAGATTTGGGATCAACCCGAATAAGCGGTTGATTACTTTTCTCGGACGCGTCACGAAACAAAAAGGACTGAGCTATTTACTAAAAGCAGCCCCCATGATAGATCAGTCGACTCAAATCGTTATCTGTGCGGGACAGCCCGATACCAAAGAGATCCGCGATGAAGTTCGTAGCTTGGTAGATATAGCTTCTGGACGGGACGGCGGACTTGTCGTTATCGAGCAGGTCCTTGAAGTAAATGAGCTGGCTGAGTTGTTTACTCAGGCTGTCTGTTTGGTCTGTCCGTCTATTTATGAACCTTTTGGTCTTGTCAACGTCGAGGCAATGGCTTGTTCTGCCCCCGTTGTGGCCAGTGAAGTCGGAGGGATTAAAGAAATAGTCTCTGACGGGGAAACAGGTTATCTGATACCGGTACGTTTAAAAGAAGATCCTCCTTTCGAACCGATTGATGAGGATAAATTTGTTAATGATATTGCAGAGAGAGTTAATTTTCTTCTTGATAATCCACAAATTGCCCAACAGATGCGTTCCAAGGCCAGAACGGCAGTGGAAGAAAAATTTTCCTGGAAAGAAATAGCGAAGAAGACCACGACCCTTTACGAAGAAATTCTCCGGAGTTAAATATTATTGAAAACCTAGGCGTAAAAATGTGCGACTTTGACAGATAATTTCGTGACTTTCACTGAGAGCCCCCTGTAAAGGGAGTAGTTTTGATTATTTCTCTGATTATAATCCTTGTAACAATTTATTCTTAGTCATTGTTTCTACCGATCCAGTTAATATGCGTGCATCCTGTTTGCTGAGGTATATCTTGGCCAGTTTGCTACTCGTGTATTTCTCTATGTCAAAGATAATTTCATCTATGTAATCGCAGATGTAGTAGTTTTGTTCTGGATATTGCTCTTGTAATTCCTCGAGAGGACTTAGAGGTCTAACGGTTTTTGTCCTTAGAATTATTGGTGTATTTATCTCAATAACGATCGGTAATTAATCAGTACGGTTTTCCCTTCACGGTGTTAATTGCTGAGAGTGAACTATAACGACACGTAATAGCTGTTTAGCCAAAGGGCTGCTCCGTCTAACCCCCTGCACTTACTTTATTAACTGTCGCATCATCTTAACTAAACTTGAGAGCTCGGGACCGACTGCCGTAAAGAAGAGCCTATCAACTTCTTCGACCTTTTTGACCGCTCGGTTTGCCAGTTGCATCCCTGCAGGCGTGGGATGTAGCATAAAAGCTCGGCCATCGAGTTTACTTGGTTCTCGTAGTACCAGCCCTTTTTGCTCTAGTTTTCGTATAACCTGCGATGTCATCATAACGTCCGTTTGGGCGTATTCTGCCAGCTGCTTTTGCGTAAAACTGTTTCTATCAACCGCGTGGGTAAGTGTAGCGAGTAGTACGAATTGGACGTGAGTCAGGCCGAATGTTTTTAACGCTGCACGCTGCTTGGCCTGCCACTTATTACTAAGCTGCCAGAGTAAGAGACCGGGGCTGTCCTCAGCCCGTTGAAACTCCGTTGCCAGTCTTGTTTTACTCATAGCTTGGTCTGCATTGCTTGGGCGATAGTATTAAAATCATTTTCCGTTATTTCCACCAGCCCGTAACGAAACACATAGCCCCAGTTTGTTTTACCTTTAGTAAAGCTCAAGTCATTAAGCAGCGAACGGATTGGGGCATCTACACCCTTGGCATATGATACACGTCGTCGCCAAGGCTTGAAATCACCCTCGTCGGCTTGCCAAATATCGTCGTCGGCAACTGTGCCTATAGCTGTAAATGCTTGCAGCGGCTCGTTGCTATCCATAGATTCTTTGGGTGAATAGTATATAAAGCCGTCACCTGCGTGCATTCTAGCTAATCCGCTACGTTTACCATGTCCTATCTGGGCTATGCCAAGCTTTACGCCACGCAAAACATGATTTTTAGAAACTACGCCAACCCAATATTTCATTGGATCGTTTCGGCTTTCCTGAGTAAATTAGCCGTAGACTTTTCCAGGTCGGCCTGTTGGTTCTTGCCGAGTATTTTTGCCCAAAGCCAACTAAGCGGTCCGCTCAGTGTCATGATTATGCTTACCGTGCTCTTATCTGCTTGTTGCGTAATGGTATGGTCAAACTTGAGTTTTGCCCCTAATAAATGAGAAATATCTATAAATGACTTGTTGGGCTCGGCTACCAGAATAGTAGCCTTCACTTTTGGCCCACCTTTAGGCTTGATGGTGTAGTGTCCACCAGCGGCAAATATATCAGTCAACTTTGCCCATTCTATGCCCTCGTCGTGGTCGGCCCAGTGGTCTACGTCTGCCCACAGAGCAAAGATTGCAGCAGGTTTAGCTTTGGTATTTTGGGTTGTCTGTGCGAGTGTGATCATAATCATATAATAAGCGTGCTTATTATATGTGTCAAGCCCCAAAGTCTTTTATAGACAGGTTCTTCATTCTCCCACCATTTTTCGAGCCATATTTTTGTCTCATCGCTCTCCGATCGTTTGCTAGTAGTCGTCCACACTCCAAAATCCAAGCAACTGTTAGGCAAGATGTTCTGTATTCGCCGCTCGGTGCCGATGTTGCCGCAGATGAATAGTACCGTTGAGTACCGGCTGTTATTTCTCCCTCATCTGTTTTCTCTTCGTGTAATTGTATTTGTTTTCGTAATATCCAGTGAAACGCCTGGTTCAAGCAGCTCTATCATATAGTTTCGTGGCTTGTTGGCTAACCTACGCCTTCTACGTAAGCAGAGGTGGTAGCGGTAGGGAAAGACGGTGTAATAGCAGGAAGACGGCGGCTCTTTACGAAGAAATTCTCCGGAGCTAAATGTAGAAAAAGCCATTGTAAAGGCTAAGACCGGTCGAGGCTACTCATGTATTCCGCTATTTTTAATAACTCTAGCGTTGATTTTTCCGGTTTATATATATCAAGCTCTTGCGGCTTGGACGGCATCGGCCTGGCGAGAAAATGACTGATGGAAGAAGCTATAACATCGACGGAAGGTTTTTTGAAAAAAAGATTTGGTTTAAAAATAGTTTCCTCAAGGCCACCGGGGCCAGCCGCTATTACATTGGCTCCGACAGCTTGTGCCTCCAAAGGTATCAGGCCGAGACCCTCTTCGGTCAGAGATATTTGTAAAACGACATCAGCTTTAGCATAATAAGCGGCCATTTCGTCCACTCCTTCGGCGGCAGGTTTTAATGTAATGCCAGCTGAGGTTATCAGTTTTTTCATATCTCTATATTCTTGTGTGTCTTTCAAGAAAGGAGTGGTGGTATCCAGGAAAATCGCTTTCTCGGCTGCTTTTGCCGCCAGAATAGCCTCTGTCGCCAGAGCGACACCTTTTTTGGCCATCAACCTGGAGGCAAACAGTACTCCGTCTCCGCCCAGGTGTCTTTGGCTAAAGAACTCCGTTGCAATCGGTGGGTTGAGTACGGAGCTCCCCACACAGCTTGTGTCCGTCATATTTGATACCTCGCTGAGCAAAGCCTTTGAGACCGCGGTTAAGTACCTTTTGCTCACCGCTTTTTTCAAGCGCACCGGATCCGCTATCTGTCCGGGTGACCAGGCATAGGGGTAATTGTGGAAAGTTACTATGGTGGCTATGCCGGTTTGAAGAAGAGGCCTGTTGTTGAGTTGGACTACGTCGGCTCGTAAAGAATTCAAAACCAAAGGAAGTTCGGCGGTTTCACTGCATTTTAGATAAGCTATTTTAGGATCTAAAGTTACCTTTCTGACACCTTCTTGAAAAGATGTGGAGTCATTGCAAATATCGATCAGTGTCACGTGACAATACCGGCTTAGACCCTCGGCCCAGATTCTGATACACTTTTCCAATCCTCCTGCAGCGTCTAAGACCGAGCAAAGTTCCGTGCCGCATAAGCAGATATGCATTGTCTGTGGCGGCCTTTCGTTCCAGGTTATCTGACCTATAGATACTGTCTTTTCAAAAAAATACTACAGCAAAACCGACCGCTTGTGAAAGCTCCGTCGTTATCGCATATGTCGGCAGGTGCCTCCCGAGTGTTGTAGGCTGTAGTTATGCCGTCTATGAAGATGTAAGTCGGCTATTTTATAGGGTTTACATACCACGGCAGACCGATGCGGCTACGGGTATGGGTTGCAAGTCTGTTTTATATAAGGAGTAAGGCTTTGGAAGGCGTTAAGGTAAAAACCGCAAAGCTGCCCCGGGTAAATGGGGATGAGCCGGCTAAAGAGGACGTCACGGAAAGTAAAAGATCTACGGGGCAAACCGCAACACGACGTTATTATGTGAAAACATTCGGTTGCCAGATGAACGAGCATGACTCAGAGAAGCTCGGCGAAGCTCTGTTGTCCGATGGTTTATCCCCGGCTGAGGATATAGACCAAGCTGATGTCGTAATTTTTAATACCTGTTGCATTCGAGAGAATGCCGATAATAAACTGTACGGGCATTTGGGTAATCTCAGGGAGCGCGGCCTTTTAGATCCCAACTTCCAGGTAGTAGTGGCCGGATGTCTGGCGCAAAGAGACAGAGAGGATTTACTAAAGAGAGCTCCTTACATTGACGTGGTCCTTGGAACCAATAATACTTCGCGTATCGCCGATCTCCTGCGCAAAGCCCAAGAGAGTCAAGCGTCCGTCGTTGAGGTACTTGACTATGAAAAAGAAAGTGATGACGGGGAGTTTTTCGATATCACAAGAAAATTATGGATGGAGTCTCAAAGGGGACAAGAAAGCGGCGAGAATCTTGTAACCAATAGCATGGATCTTCCGGAAAACCCCACCACACCAAGACATTCAGCTTTTATAACTATCCAGGCCGGGTGTGACAATTCGTGTGCGTTTTGTATAGTGCCGTCTGTGAGAGGTCCGGAAGTTAGTGTAGCATTTGGCAAACTGATAGATGATGTCAACCGCTTGGCCGAAAGTGGGGTAACGGAAATTACCCTACTTGGGCAAAATGTCAATTCCTATGGCAGAGACATAACAGTGGCTCTGAGGCGGATTGGCGGCAGTGACAATTTGCTACTTGGGTCAGAAAAAGATAATGCTCAAGCATCAGATAGCGATGTAAAAGCCACTACGGGGCAATTATTGTCAGCCGCCTCGAGAATTGATTACGAGAGATATCTGGCCGGTTCGCGCTGGGTATCGGAGTCAAGAAGGCCACAACCTCTATTTGCCGACCTCCTGAGGGCGATAGGGGAGATAGATAAAATCAAAAGGGTGAGGTTTACGTCGCCACATCCAAAGGACCTCAGGCCGGAAACAATAGAAGCCATGGCACAAACGCCATCTGTTTGTGAGCAATTGCACCTACCTTTACAATCGGGTAGCGATGCCGTTCTTAAAGCCATGCGACGCGGTTACAACGCCGAAACTTATTTAAGACGATTGGAAAGTGCCCGTCTGGCCATTAAAGACCTGGCTGTCACCACGGATTTGATAGTAGGGTTTCCCGGTGAGAGTGAAAAAGATTTTCTTCTAACCCTCGATCTCGTAGCTGAAATTGGTTTTGATAGCGCTTATATTTTTATTTTCTCTCCCAGAAAAGGCACTAGGGCGGCCGAGATGGCATCGGAATTTATTGATGAAGAGGTAATAGCGGACAGATTCGCAAGACTAAATGCCGTCATAGAAAGAAGTGCTCTGGCCAAGAATTTATCGCGGGTCAACAAGGTGGAAGAAATACTAGTCGAAGGTTTATCCAAAAAAGATTCGTCTTATTTCACGGGTAGGACAAGGCAAGGCAAACTGGTGCACTTTACGCCTCGCTACGAATCTGCCTCAAACACTTTAGAGAGTCCAAAAGCTTTCACAACGGGTTCTTCACATATGCCGACTGCCGGAGACTACCTGTCGGTGAAAATAACCTCTGCCGCACCCCATCACTTATTCGGAGAACTCATTTGATCCAAATAAGCGGCTTCGGCGAGATTGACAGGTCCGTATTTTAGTATCGAGAAATTTTTAGCCTTTTAAAACATCATCTTTGCCATTTGACTACCCAAGGGCTGTTACAAAGACCTAAACTGATATGTTGTGAGTGTATTCGCGAAAGTTCTCAGAGCAGGTGAAGGCAAAAAAGTAAGAAATCTTGCTTCGATAGTTCCACTTGTAAATGCATTGGAAGAAGAAGTCTCCGGGTTGAGCGACGATGACCTTGCTCATATGACGGTGGCGTTCAAAGAACGCCTTGACCAAGGTGAAGACTTAAATGATTTGCTGGTGGAAGCTTTTGCCGTCGTTAGAGAAGCGGCTAAGCGGGTTATAGGACAACGTCACTTCGATGTTCAGGTTATGGGAGGCGCCGCCCTTCATTTTGGCTGGATTGCAGAAATGCGTACCGGTGAAGGTAAGACGCTCGTTTCTACGCTTCCCGTATATTTAAATGCCTTGGAGCAAAAAGGCGTCCATGTTGTCACAGTCAACGACTATCTGGCCAGCAGGGACTCGGCTTGGATGGGACAGATCTATAATTTCCTGGGTCTAACAGTGGGTTTGGCCGTCCCTACCATATCGTCTCCCGCCGAAAAGAAAAAGGCTTATCAGGCAGACATCACTTACGGTACCAATTCGGAATTCGGATTTGATTATCTGAGAGACAACATGGCCCAGGATATCGACTCGCTGTTTCAAAGGGGTCACCACTACGCCATTATCGACGAGGTAGACTCCATCTTGATCGACGAAGCCAGGACGCCTCTTATCATCTCCGGGCCATCTGATCAATCCACGAGACTTTATTATCAATTCGCCAGCCTGGTTAGATCACTTGACCGTGAGGATGACTACGAAATAGACGAGGAAAAGCGGATAGTCGTACCGACGGAAGCCGGTATAGCCAAAGTGGAGCGCTTACTCGGAGTCAAAAACCTCTATGACGAAGTCTCCGTAGACTACGTGCACCAGTTAACAAAAGCCCTGGAAGCTAAAGAATTGTACAGGCGTGACAAGGATTATATTGTTTCCGGTGGAGAAGTACAAATAGTCGATGAGTTTACCGGCCGCGTCCTGGAAGGCAGGAGATGGCACGACGGTCTTCACCAAGCCGTAGAAGCAAAAGAAAGAGTCCGGATCAAGGAAGAGAATCACACCTGGGCTACCATCACCTTGCAGAATTACTTCCGCATGTATAACAAACTCGGTGGTATGACCGGTACGGCGGAAACGGAAGCGGCAGAATTTGCTTCAACATATGACCTCCAAGTCGTCCCCATTCCAACCAACAGGCCTATGATACGTATCGATAATTCGGATATCATCTACAAGACGGAAGCCGGAAAATTCAACGCCGTTGTGGAAGATATAGTCAAAAGACATGATAAAGGGCAGCCTGTTTTGGTCGGTACGGCTTCCGTGGAGAAATCCGAAGAGCTCTCCACGCTGCTTACAAAACGAGGTGTCGTTCATCACGTGCTGAATGCCAAACAACACGCCAGAGAAGCTCAGGTGGTGGCTCAAGCCGGGCGTCTCCATGCCGTAACGGTGGCAACGAACATGGCCGGTAGAGGAGTTGACATATTACTTGGGGGAAATCCGGAAGGTTTAGCCGCAGGTGACCTAGCCGCCGAAGGATTGGATATTTCCACCGAAGAAGGTACAACTCGCTATAAGGAGCTGTTGGCGAAATACGAAGAAATATGTACTTTGGAAGCCGAGCAGGTAAGGGCTCTCGGGGGACTGTATGTGCTTGGTTCGGAGAGACATGAATCTAGGAGAATAGATAACCAGCTCCGAGGTCGCGCCGGGCGTCAGGGGGATCCAGGAGAAAGCCGCTTCTATCTTTCGCTGGAAGATGAGCTGATGAGGATTTTTGCTTCCGGTACCATGAGTTGGGTTATTGACAAAGCCCTTCCCGAAGATCTGCCTATACAAGCCAAAATGGTTTCCAGAGCAATCGAAAAAGCGCAAAATACGGTGGAGCAGAAAAACGCCGAAATAAGAAAAGATGTCTTAAAATACGACGAAGTGATGAATGAGCAGCGTAAAGTCATCTACGGAAAGAGAAAGAAAGTCCTTGAAGGCGAAGATTTACGCGAATACACTATCAATTTGATCGAGACTACTTTACCCAAAGTAATTCAGAATCATTTGGCAAGCGGTTATGCCGAAGAATGGCACATCGATACCATGCTGGCTGAGATTTCCGGGTATTACCCCACCGCTTTTTCCCCGGAAGATTTCGAAGAAGCCGTTTCCGTGGAGCAGATTACGGAAAGTATCTTGGCCGAAGCCCTTCAGTACTACGAGGATCACGAAAATTCTTTCCCAAACGGTCCCGACACCGCCAGAGAGATCGAACGACAATTGATGCTCCATTTTATCGACCAACACTGGAAACAGCACTTGGTGGAAATGGACTATTTGAGAGAGGGCATTCACCTGCGTGGATTGGCTCAGACAGATCCCCTTGTGGCCTGGCAACGCGAAGGGTTTGAAATGTTCGGCAAACTGATGAATATGATCGATGATTCTTATCTGAGGTTTGTCATGCACGTAGAGGTCGAATTGTCAACCGGTGACGGAACAGATTTTTCTCAGGCGACTTTCGCTGCTTCAGATGACCCCGCCCAGGGGCTCAGCAGCCTGAATGACAATTTAGCTCAGGCTTTTCCCGTAGGGCAAGATTCGACTGCAGGCCCTCAAAGCGGGTCGCGGGCATCCAATCAGCGCCCTCCAACGCAACAAAGCAATTCCGTCGCCGGACGTGAAGGGGCTATCGCTCCCTCTCGGACAGCCATGGCACCTACTCTTCAGTCTCAGACAACTAAGCGCCCGGGGAGAAATGATCCGTGTTGGTGCGGTAGCGGCCGTAAGTACAAGCTCTGTCACGGAGCTTCATAGAATAAGCATCATGTCGTTATCTTCAACAACAAACTCGGGCAACATCCCCGAGCAATCTCAGGTGTCCTATAAGATCGCAGAGCTAAATGATAGAGTCCAAGCCGTCGGTAAGTACTTGAGGATCGATAAATTGGCCGAAGACTTGCAGAGGTTGGAATTTGAGCTACAAGATCCTGATCTGTGGTCTGATACGGATCGCGCGGTCGCTCTTACTACCGAATACGGCCAAGTAAAAGCTGATGTCGATCTGGTTAAGACTATGCAAGATCAACTCCAGGAAGCCGCGCTGCTGTTTGAGATGGGTACCGAGGACGGGGAAGAGGGATTTTTAACTGTTGTCTCCGATATATCCGGAATCCTGACGGATCTGGAAAAGAAATTGGACGAAACCGAACTCAGAACTCTGTTTGTCAGCGAATACGATGAAATGGACGCGATAGCTGAAATACACGCCGGAGCTGGGGGAACCGATGCCCAAGACTGGGCGGAGATGATGCTCAGGATGTATCTGCGGTGGGCGGAGCAAAAAGGCTTTAAAGTTGAGATTGATGAGCTGACGCCGGGGCAAGAAGCGGGAATTCTTTCCGCTACTTTTATCGTCAGCGGTCGTTACGCTTACGGCATGTTAGCTGCTGAAAGAGGTGTACACAGATTAGTGCGGATGTCGCCTTTTAACTCCAAACACACCAGAGAGACAAGTTTTGCTTCTATTGATGTCATACCTTTCTTTACGGAACTCCCCGGTGAGATAGATATCGACGAAA
>JAJZMK010000013.1:0-10530 GCA_021798275.1 Actinomycetes bacterium
AGAGATAAGCACTATATCATACAAAAGACCGATAGTGACTCACAGAGAATCGGTTATGTGAGATTATTCATTGTTTGCTAACCCGATACCAATACCATAGCTATTGACTTGGTATCAGATTAGATTGGCTGTACAGCCGAACCGTAGCGGCTTTTTATACCCTATTTTACTTCCACGTTACCCTACTCACAGCCGATACGACGGTGTAAACCAGGGAACAAAATAGTTGGGATGTGCTTAGACGGACTTAGAATTGTTATTTACTTTGCAGAAAAAAGCGTGCAAGCACCGGCCGGTATTGCCGTCGAGCATTTGCCGACACTATCTCCCATTGTCTTTCGATTTCTGACTGTCATGGAATACGGGGGGACAAGATCAACTCCATCCGGACCACTCAAGTACCCAGGCGCAGTCCCGGATACACCGTCATGACCGTATTGCCAAACTATCTTATTGTTCTTTGGGTCGACCACTATAACTCTGTCATTTCCGTCGTCATTACACAAGACGTAGCCGTTAGTGGGTATAGACTCACAAAGAGAAGGTGTGGTCAGCTTACCCGGTCCCGAAAGAGGGCGATATCGCCACAATGTATTGCCGGCTTTATTGAATTCGACTATCTGTCCCGGATTTGAATAATCAACCGTCAAGAATTTGTTTGGTCCGACCTGATTGGTATCGGAGGGATAAGCCACTCCCGGAGGATGAACCGACCACAGTATTTTACCTCCCAATGTCATTTCATCCGCCCAATCCCCATTGATCTCGCTTATCAAGTAATTTCCGTCGGCAAGTGGGAAGGCTCCGTTGGGGCTTCCGAATCGAAGCGGGGGCTGGTGGTCACAATAAGTTGTATTTTCACCGAAACGCATCAGGGGAACGTGAGACGGCGGCCTAAGGACCAAAATTGAACAATTCTTGATGTCCGCTGTTATGATATCTCCGTTTGGCATCATCATGGCGTCGTCGGGATTGGATAACTGATTTAGTCCCGCCCCGGGATGACCGGGCTGGCCATATCGCCACAAGATTTTATGAGCTTTGATACTGATCAACGAAATCACGGAATCGTTCTCTTCCGTAGCCACTATATCCTGGCCGTTGGGGGTAAAGAAAGCGTCGTCGGGTTCCAAAAATGTCTGCCCCGGTGCAAGATCACCTTTCACCGGGAACTGCCAGACAATTTGTCCGGTTGGCGAAACGACCAGAAGCCTATTATTACCCTCATCGGCAATCAATACGTCGCTTGGCAAAACCGAAGGATCAGAACCGCTGAGAAGATTGGAAGTTATTTTTTTATTCCTTCCCGGAGCAGGAAAAGGATCCGATGACAGCGTATGACCTTGGCCGGCGGCAACCTTAGTCTTTGCCACAGTCGATTTGGTATTTTTCTTCTTGTAAGGTGAATTGTCACTTTTTACATTATGTCCGGTCGCCGCTTTGTTGATATTGCTGCCGGCAGAAGTACCTTGGTCTTTGATAGTCAGAAACAGCCCGACCAAAGCGGCTATAAATATACCTATGACAAATATACGCCTGTAGTCTGTGCTTGAGGTAGAGGTGCCTGTCAAGTTCTCATCCAATCGTTTAGTAAACAGTATAGTTCGTTATTGTTATTGTTATGATACTTTATGGCTTGTCAGGAAGTCCACTTCCGTGTACATAGCAATTTCTGACAAATAATTATCCAGCTTTGTCGCGTAGTCAGCAGTGGTAATTTCCTTACTCTTTAGAGCCATGGTAGTAATAATCTTTACGCCCTTTACGGATAAGATATCTGTCATAACGGTTAGGGTCGACTTTGGATTTACACCATATGTGCAAAACAAAGCGGCCTGCTTGCCGTGGAGATTGGGCAATTCATGCAGCCATTTATTCATTGATTTCGAAGGACCCACCTTGGTAAAGATAAGTCCTTCCACCCATGTGCCGCATATAATCAGATCCGCATAGACGATATCGGCTTTAGAGGTATCCCTGATAGATTTTACCGTAACCGAGTTTGCGGAATGAGAAATTTTGTTGGCAATATCATCGGCAATTTGTTTAGTTGTGCCGCCCATGGAATCATAGCAAACCAAAACCTTATATCCCCCAGACCGAATACCATCTAAATCGGAAGGTAGCAGAGATTTTATAATTGACTGGGCACATCTCTTCCCGTGTGCCATTGCCTCAACCACTGTTGCCGGACCTATGAGAGCGTCCCCCACTATCCACAACCTGTGATCATAAGGTAACTGGGCCTGCAATAACCCGTCCTCGCGTCGTAGACTCTGAGTTCCCACCGCGCCGGAATAGGCAAAAGGTGATGCTTTGGACGCTAAAATACCGCTTGCCATCCATCGCGTGTGATCTGGTATCGATATGTTCCTATTTCTTGGCATAGGTAAATATCGTGACGCAAAACCTTGATCCACTCTATAACCCATCGCCATCACTACCAAGTCAACCGTAACCTCACGCAATTTATCGCCGAGAATTTTTGGTGCCACATCACTTTTTTCCTGTTTTGTCTCAGCCAAGATAACAGAAGTAACTTTGTTATCTTTGGCTAATATTTCCTGCAAAGTTGTAGAAAAGAGTATCTCTACCCCTTCGGCGCGGGCCTCTGCCACTTCATCTGGCCGTGCTATAGCAAATCTTTCGTCGACCCAGTCTATACAGGTTGCCTTAAGTCCAAAACGCCTGGCGCTTCTGGCCACGTCCATGGCTGTATTACCGGCGCCTAAAACCAGAATGCGATAATCAAGGTCACTTTGATTGTCCGAATCCTTATTTCCGTCTAAAGTAGTCTCCGACCTGAGGCCCAAAGATTCCAAAAATGCTTTACGGTTTCCACCTTCGGCAAGATTTTGGTGAGCGGACTGTAAAAATACCGTAGCGTCGGTAACGCCTTGATAAGAGTTCCCCGGTGCGGATGTCTTAATCGGGGCGCTTGCCCCATAAGCCAAAATTACATGATCGTACTTATCAAGCATCCCGGCAATGGCCTCCGGTTCCACTTTGTGATCACAAAATAAATTCACACCGGCTTTCGTAAGTTCTTTCCACGGTCTGTCGGCTATTTCTAGCGGCAACGTGAAATCTGGTATCCCCCATACGATTAATCCGCCGGGCTTTGAATCTTTCTCGAATACATCAACCCCAACGCCTTCTTGGACCAGTTCCCATGCGGCCGCTATGGCAGCCGGGCCGGAACCGACAATGGCTACTTTAGAATTTCCCATACCGCTTTTTGCAACCGGACCTTGCAAGTGTATGTTATCTGTTATGTATCTTTCCAATTTCCCGATAGCTACAGGCACGTCTTGGGCAAGTGACCAAGAGCAGGCACCCTCACATTGAGCGGCTTGGTTGCAAACCCGGCTACAGATATCTGGTATACAGGATGTCTTGGCCAAAATATCGGCGGCCTTTTGCAAATCATTCTCCCGTATGGCCGCGATGAACCCCGGTATGTCATTATGTGTCGGACACCCTCTGACACATGTCGGGTCGGGACACGATAGACACCTGTTGGCTTCTTTGAGAGCTTCTTCGAAATTGGCAAATCCCTGTCTAAGTTCCTCTACGCTATAAAGAAGTTTTTCCGGTTCTTTGTCTTCTAAAACAACCCTTGCCGATACTTGCGGGTCGCCTTCTATGTAAATTGCAGAGAACGGACATGTCCTCACGCACTGTCGGCAACCCACGCACAAGTCAGAATTACCAAGAGCAATCCAACGTGTCTCATCCATCGAGAGAGCCCCTACGGGACAGCGGATCACACACTCCTGACAACCGGCGCACCTGTCTGCGACTATCGTAATAACGGGATCTTTCCCATGTCTTGAGAGTCCCGGGAAAACCTTTTCCAACATGTCTTTATCTTCTAAAATTGTCATACCTATGTCCTTTATCTTCTAAAAGGCTCACGCCCTTGATTTTATATCCCTTCATATAAATCTCAGTACTAAACATCTATTAGAGAAAAACTTGGAGCGACTCCGACCACACCATCAACTGGCTGCGTGCATAGCCACATAAAGAATGGCGGCGGCAAACCCGCATATGAGAACAAGAGAGGTAGTTGCCAATTTGACTCCTATGGCACTTTTACTCACCGAGACAAG
The DNA here is from genome assembly GCA_021798275.1 of Actinomycetes bacterium. Lineage (GTDB taxonomy): Bacteria > Actinomycetota > Acidimicrobiia > Acidimicrobiales > Bog-793 > JAJZMK01. The sequence continues at coordinate 4,116 of JAJZMK010000013.1, forward strand.
CTCCCTATTGGTAATTCGCCATGTCGCCCACAATGAACCAAGAGTCCCGAGACCGATAATGGCTACCTGCACCACAACTATCCATGGATTGTCGATGATGCGAAATGAATACAGCGAAGAAGAAGCTGTCCCCGCATTGAACAGATGTCCGACTGCCGGAACCAATCTGGCAGAGTGCTTAAAAAACTTGGGTAGCTGACGGGCAAAATAATCGGCACCGACTACAGGTATCAACCCATAAGTTATTGGCAAAAAGAAAGCCCTAAAACGTGATTTTTTGTCTACGAAATCGCCGGGTCGGTCAAAGTTAATTTCTTTTTTGGCAAGTACGTTAGCCAGTAGCGAGACAATACCGGCCGTAAGGAGAGCAAGTAGGCCGATAATGACTATGTAATCAACCGGGTTTGGATAGTGAGCAAAATCCATATGCCTGTTTAGCCAATTGTCGAGTGAAACATAGACATTTGTAGAATTGATCTGTTGGAAAAGGACCAGGCCCCATAGCAGTGCAATGGCCCAAGCGATATCGGCTCTTCTCCTCGAAGGCTGCACCACGGACGTCAGTGGCTTTTGTATGAAAAGGCCTACGTTTCCTTCCGGACAAGTCTTGTAGCATTCCGAGCATAATCCGCAGTAAAGGTTGGAGTCGGCACTACCGGGCCAGGTATACCATGGGCAGCCAAAACCTTTAGAGTTACCGCGCATGCAATCTTTGGTCTGACAACTTACGCAGACCTCCCTGTCTTTGGTTCTAAATCCAGCTACGGAACCCATGGAACCGACTGTTCCTATCAAAGACGTCAAGGGGCAAAAATACCTACAAAAAGTCCGCCTCTCGAAAACAAGAAAGAAAAGCAAAGCAAACGAAACTATTCCGACAACCATCCATGCGGTATCGGCAGGTGTCCCCGGACCAGCTATATTGAAGAATTCTTCTATCCAGGTCAAGATCAGAAAGCTAAGTACGGGAATCAAAAAGCCGTAGCGGGCTATCGGCTCCGGTAATTTTTTACCTAAACCCAGAGCTTTCTGTGTCTTTTTCCATAGCGCTCGGCGCTGGATCCATTCGCCAAAACCGCCGAAAGGACACATTGAACACCAAGCTCTACCGACTACAACCATCATTACAAACACCAGGCAGAACCAGACATACCAGGTAATAGCCGCTCCGAAATTCAAACCGGGAACTGTGGTTCCGAGCAATCCGACAAAAATAACGGTCCAAAAAACAATTTGATTTGGTAGTATCATCAGGAATTGCAATTTTCTATTAGCAAGTAGCCTGCGTACAAATTTGGATTTTGATACCTCTAATTTCGGATCGGGGTCGGATGCTTCAAAGCGCTCTTTGATGCCGCGCCTTATAGGCGGCTTGAGACGAACGGCACTTTCTATGGGGTCATGCGATATCGCTACGGCTGGAGCGCTAAGCCGCTCATCTGGCCCCGCAGAGGCTTTACCTCCTGCAATATCTTCAACTTTACCTTCAAGCTCGATCGTCATTGACCCCTCCTCGTATAGGTAGACATACCTGTATATGTCATGTTTTAAATTATGATGTTAATAACTTATTATTAAGTATATAACTTAAGAAATGTTATTTAGTTATTGTTTTTCACGCTTGGCGGGCAACAAATAGAGATTTGTTCTTACAATCTTTTTACATAAAGATATCGTTACATAGCACTAAAGATCCTGGTAAATATCGTATTTTCTACTCTTTAAAACAGAGTAATATAGATATATTTTCATTATCAAGTTATTTATTTTGACGGAAATAGGAGTGTATGAGGCGCTTAATCTTTACTAATTCTTTACTAACTTTCCCGACCTGCCAAATCGATAAAGCTCTGCACCCATAAAACCTACTTGTGGGCCTCAAACCTGATTTAGATATTCCTGAACGGTTCTATGAGCTTAAATAACACATCCAGATCATAGATAAAATTATCTGTGCTGTTTACTTTGTGTTAAAAGCTTTACATTTACCATATAGGCACGTGTTACGCATACACAAAACCGACTACGGGAGTCTCACTCTACATACGGTACCTAAGATGTGGTTGAGCGACATAAATTGGATGCACTAAAGCTAAGGTAGGGTCGCCAATATATCCGGGAAACTATCTGCTTTGTAGCAAGTGCTCAACCTATTTAGTATCTTCGTAGCGGCGAATATTTTGACGCTCACCTATCGTCAGTGTCGAGAATCCGGGACAATAAGCTCGTGTCTTACTTTTCTAAGTAGCAATTACTATTCTAACACTTTCTATAACCAAGAAGTATGTCTTTTATTATACTGATCGGTCTAAAGCGCTGTCGCATATTCTACATGACTTTGGAAAAAAAATTGCTTTGCGTAAGGTCCGATATAATTAAACACGCAAAAAGTATGCATGTATATACATGCCAGATGTCTGATTTCATATTGAGTCTCTATGATTTTCAAAATATCTCAATATATAGGTAGCAGCGCCCTAAATATTGCATAGATCGACGACAGAGCCTGGGTCTTTGCCCTAGAGCACCACATTTGATTTATTCGACCGGGTCTCCTCCTGATGTCCCATATGACCTTTAGATGTCTAAATAACAATCGCAAAGGGTATGACAGGCGCCGTCAAGCCCGTTTTTTCAATTGATTATCTGTTTAATGGGTTGAATTTGTCAGTTCAAAATACAAAAACGCTTTATCGATCAGATATATATCTTATGGCCCAAATAACCAAATATGACTATATAGAACTTACTTTGATCAGGGATTTTATTGCCGACCTCTGATCCATGGCAGCATAGGCATCTGCCACATGATCAAGATCAAAAGCGCGATCAAAGACCTGGCCTGGGTTTATTTCTCCCGATAAAACCGCTTCCAAAAGTTGTGGTACATAAGAACGCACCGGGGCGGGGCCGCCTCGCATACCGATATTGCGGTAAAAAGTTGCACCGGCATCGATATTAACGTCGTGTGGGACTCCCACGCGTCCGACTATGGCTCCGGGGCGGGCAATACTGAAAGCAGTGTCTGAAGCCTCTTTTGTGCCGACACATTCCAACACGGCATCGACTCCGATATTGTCTGTCAAAACTCTTACCTCCTCCACCGCTTCTGATCCGCGGGAAGAAATAATATCCGTTGCTCCCCAGGAAAGCCCTAAGGCAGTTCGCTCCCCGTGATTTCCTCCAAGCAAAATAATCCTGTCTGCTCCCAGTAGTTTGGCAGAAAGTACACCCGACAACCCTACGGCACCGTCACCGACTACGCCAACAGTGTCTCCCCGCTGTACATCTGCGCTGATAGCGGCATGATAACCGGTACCCATAACGTCTGTAAGCGTAAGGAGAGAAGCAAGAAGGTCATCGGAAAATTCTCTACCTTCTACGACAACAAGAGTGCCGTCTGCATAAGGGACGCGAACGAATTCAGCTTGTCCACCATCTCCCGGCGCTCCCGTACCAAAAAATCCTCCGTTTACACAGGCTGTCTGAAAACCCGCCCGGCAATGCGGACAAGAACCATCGCTGAAAGCAAAGGGTGATATCACCAGGTCTCCTACCCTGACATTACTGACCTCTCCGCCTTTGTCTTCCACAATTCCTATAAACTCATGCCCTATCGGTCCTTCCACATGCTCGCTTATTCCCCTGTAGTACCATAAGTCGGTACCGCAAACACATGCCATTACCACCCTGACAAGGGCATCTGTTGATTCGATTATTTTTGGGTGCGGACGAGACTCCACGACTATGTCGCCTATTCCTTTAAATATTGCCGATTTCATAGTTACCTTCTTCTCTAAAATCATTTTATTGCCTGGCGGGTAAATACCACCTAGCGATAATCGTCATCCTAGCATCACATCAACACAAGCAGCTTGCACCATATTTCTACAAAATTCATGATTACTTGATCCTTTTCCCCTGTTTTGCTATGCTACCGGCATATAGCTATTTACACATCAGACGCAGAGCCACTAGCCGATAAGCTGCGCATAGTCGAGAGAGCGAGAATATATCTGTGAAAGCAAGATTTAGTGGCGACTCAAGCCGAGCAAATCATAGCGGAACAAAAACGGGATCGGCTTTAATGGTAGAGGACTTAACTAAAAGCTTCGGCGAGCGCGTCGCATACAAGGATGTTTCTTTTGAAGTAGGTTACGGTGAAGTTTTCGGCTTTCTCGGTCCAAACGGTGCAGGCAAAACAACGACGGTGCGCACACTTTCCACCCTCATCAAACCCACATCCGGACAGGCAACGATTGCCGGCATTACGCTTGGGTCAGATTCTGATCTTTTGATAAGAGAACGCATTGCCATCATGCCGGAATCTCCTGGTCTATATTCGCGCTTAACCGTGAGTGAAAACTTGGAATGTTTCGCCGGCCTTTACGAGCTCAAAGACGTCAAAAATCGCATAGATAAAGTCCTGAAATCTGTCAATCTAGCGGACCGGAAAAACGACCTTTGCGGTTCTTTATCCAAAGGTCTTCGCCAACGCGTTGCCCTGGCGCGAGCTTTGCTGAGTGATCCCGAGATCCTATTTCTCGACGAACCGACTTCTGGACTTGATCCGGTTGCGACACGCGACGTTCATGATCTCTTGATGGCTTTGCGGGAACGAGGTGTAACCATATTTCTCACAACACATCGACTGGAAGAAGCCGAAAAGCTCTGTCACCGGGTGGCGATCCTAAACACTACACTCAAACTGATCGGAAGTCCTGCTGAGCTACGCGAGCAACTGTTTAGTCGTAATCTGGAAATCAAGACCGGCTCACAGATTATCGAACCGGAGCGCATTTTCACTGATATTTCAGGCATTCAAAGTTGGGAACAGTCAGTATCGGGCTCTTATATAGTTAATGTTAGTGACCCCGATGTCGTAGCGCCTTGGATCGTCCGAGCTCTGGTAGGCGCTGGTATAGACGTTCTTGCTATTGGAGAGACCCGACACTCTTTAGAGGACGTATACCTCGAACTTATCAACGAAGACGTGGAGGCAAAACAAAGATGAATTTTAGCCCCACCCGCATCAAGGCAATTCTGAGAAATGAACTCCGCGACTACCGCAGAAACCGCTTTATCGTCTACACAATGTCTCTCCTCCCGCTCATCTTTATAGCGGCTCCGATAGCCCAACTTTTTACGCTCAACGTCGCGATAATCGGTAGTAAGTTCAATAACCGAATCGGAGTTTCCCTTCTCGATATGTTGATCTTACCGGCCATTATCCCTTCCATCCTCGCCGCATACTCCGTTATAGGCGAACGCGAACAGGGCACACTTGAACCCATTCTCACCACGCCTATCAGAGCTGAAGAATTCCTTATCGCAAAAGCTCTGGCTGTGTTCATCCCAACGATAGTAGTTTCTTACTTTATATTCGGTATTTTCCTCGGCGCCGTTGCCGTATTCGCCCATCCCATAGTCGCAGCCACAATCTTTGAACGCAACCATATCCTAACCCAACTTGTTTTCACTCCCCTGATATCCGGCTGGTCAATTTGGACCGGAATCGCTATCTCAACTTACATCAGTGATGTTCGCGCAGCTCAACAGTTGACGGTCTTGGCCAGTTTGCCGCCACTCGTCATAGTAATTCTCATGAATTTCAATATAATTGCTCCCTCACTGAGCCTGGCACTCGGACTTGCTGTAGTACTATTTTTGATCGATACCATGGCATGGCGCTTTGTCACAACCTTGTTCAACCGGGAACGACTTATTACAGGTAAACATTGACAAGATGTCTATTAGGATGAGTTTAGAGAGCTAAACACCTTGTATAGCCAGACATAAATCTGACAAAGCGATATGACTATCGAAGAATTCATCCTTTGGGTATCAATTTTTTCACTATCAGATCTAGTCACTGTTTCTTGCAGCCTCCGGCTATTTTTGGAATCAGCTCTGTGATACTGAGTTATATTGGAAAGATCCAACCCATAAGAATACTTGGTGACGATAGGTTCTCGTCTCCTCAATATGGTGCCTTTGGAATTTAGTAATTGATATATAAATACCCTGATGCGGAGATTGCTGAAACTACTGTGTTTTACTTGTCATTGTCTTCATCTAGGGAAAGTTGACGATCACTTACTTGAACTAGACTGGATATACAAAACATCATTGTTTTGCTCAAGCAGTTAGCGACAGGTGTGACGTTTTTACATATCTGGCTTTAAAACACCGTAGAACCCACGCAATACCTCCAAGGATAGCTCCATCAACTCGCAATCGATGAGCTAAATGAAATTGATTGCCGTAAGAGGTAACTAGTATATTGCTACTCATGAATAGCTATCCTAGTTGTCAACGAATTGGTCGAAAGTGGCTGGGTATGGAAGGTTGCTATCGTCTGAGAAATGATGAAACCAAACCCACTTATCTCCTAGCTCAGGTTCCTTACCTCAAG
>JAJZMK010000013.1:10540-11105 GCA_021798275.1 Actinomycetes bacterium
TGCCCAAGTAATGGCCATACTTTGTCCTACGCCGTCTACGAACCAGAAACGATAGTCACTTTTTGTTTTAGCTAAGATCTCATTGACACCTACGACAAACATCGGATCCAACCAGTCCAGGCAATCTATGATCTTTACTTGGTAGTTGGTGTTGTTATAGCGAAAGCTGACTATGACTTTGTTATCTTTTGATCCCCAGTCTTCGGTGATGTTTGTCGGTGTGAATTGTCCATCTGTGATTGCAGAGAGGTCTTCCATCCACTCGACATAGGCATCTGCCCCTTCTCCCACATCTGCTTCTACATCGTCGAACCAGGTTTTTGTTTCATCTAGGATAATAATGCGATTATCTAGTGGTTCCGGGTCATTGTCATCAATGCAAATGTCTTCTGAGAAAAGTTCTATGTATTTTTCATTTAGTTCTAAGAGAAGTTCTTTGGGTGAAAGAGAAGCTTTGTTTTTAAACCAACCTGCTGTTTTGTAATCAAGACAGAGTTTGATAAGTTCATCTGATAATTGCAGATTTGACTCTTCCTTCATTTTCTTCATTAATGCATCTAGTTCT
>JAJZMK010000082.1 GCA_021798275.1 Actinomycetes bacterium
CTATGTAAATCGTGAATAGCAAGAGACAATATTTGCATGGGACAAAAAGCACTTTGGAGATGGTAATGATATGCCGATATCAGATAGGGTTTGAGCGAAGATGGAACTGGAAAAAGAAGTGTCTCAAGAGGATGTAAGAACTGGCCAGATTACGGGACAAAGTAATTACCAGTCTCTCTACCGTCGCTATAGACCTCAGTTCTTTTCGGAAATCAGAGGTCAAGAGCATGTTGTCAAAGCTCTAAAAAATTCCGTACAAGATGGGCGTGTGACCCATGCGTATCTTTTTTCCGGACCGCGAGGGACGGGTAAGACTTCTACGGCCCGTATTTTAGCCAAAGCTCTGAATTGCCTGAATCTAGAGTCCGGTGAGCCGTGCGGGAAATGCGAATCATGTATAGCGGTGACGGAGCAAAGTTCATTTGACGTTCACGAATTGGACGCCGCATCTTCCGGGCGCGTTGAGGACATCAGGGAACTTGTCTCAAGGGCTTCACTGAGTACCCCCGGTCGCTATAAGGTCTATATCATCGACGAAGTTCACATGCTCTCGACGGCAGCCTCTAACGCGCTCTTGAAAACCTTGGAAGAGCCTCCCGACCACGTGGTATTCGTACTTGCCACCACGGATCCGCAAAAGGTACTGCCTACGATCAGATCGCGTACCCAGCACTATGAATTTCATCTTTTGCCCGATGAAGTTTTGGATTCTTTGCTGACTGACGTGGCACGTATGGAAGGTATTGAGGTCACGGAAGGTTCTTTGGCGCAAGTCAGAAAAAGGGGCAAAGGTTCGGCCAGGGACGCCCTTTCTGTTTTAGACCGCGTTGTAGCTGGGGGAAATGTCGACGACGATTTCACGGAATGTATCCGCGAGGTTATTTTGGCCATAAGCTCTTACGATCCGGTCGCTGTCCTGGCTTCTTTGCGAAAAGCTTTTGAAATAGGGACAGATCCGAAAATGGCCGCCTCTCTCCTTGTCGATGAGTTGAGAGAAATGTTGCTGTCCAATTTTACGCCAACCAAGGGCGCAAAGTCGAAACCAGCTACCGGCCAATCTTTGGAAGATAACTTGACAAAGTTATTTTCCAACGCCAGATTGGTCAATTTGATCGAAGAAATAGGCATGGCGCAAGTCAGGATGCGAGATGCGGTCGAACCCAGAATTACCCTGGAAGTGACTTTGTTAAAGCTTAGCTCTTTGCCAAAAGAATTTTCTCCGGAGATGCTTTCGGAGCGTGTAAACGCTTTGGAAAGCGAGGTCGCCCGTTTGAGGAACTCCTTAAAAGATATGGGCGAGGCACGACTGCCCGGTAAAAGCCAGTTGTCGACCCCGGGTGTACGGACAGATCTCGCGGTTCCCCCGGCAAGAGAAATTCCCGGTAGTCCGAAACCCGCCTTGGGGGCTTACTTAAATAAAGCGCCCGCAAGTTCGCATGCATCTGGAAAGCTTCCCGATAACAACGCAAGCGGTGACTCTTTGACCAAAGCGAACTCCGCCATGGGAGCAACCGGTGAGAAATCATCACAGAAAAGAGAAGCTGAACCGCTTTCTTCAGTACCGGTTTCTCAGGCTTCAGCGGCCGGCATGGATTCTTTGACAAGTCCCGCCAAGACCGAAAAGTCCCGAAGCCAAAGCGCCGTTTCCGGCCCCGCTTTACGAGATCAAATCGTGGAGATTTGGGGTGATAAGATCTTGCCGACTCTTCGTTTGAAAGCGAGGGCTATATACGGAGGGGGGCGTTTTGTCCTAGACGAGGAGAATCAACCCTTGTTTGTCTTTCCCAACGAAGCCACTCTCGATCACGCCAAACCACTCAAGGCGGAAGTGTCCGCCGCCATAGAAAAAGCGTTGGGGCAAGATTTTGTTTTCAAGATAGGAGTTGAAAAGTCGGGAGAGACTTATCCGACCAGAAAACAATTCCCGCCGCCGGATGAGCCGGTTGTTTCTTCTGTCAAAAATGCCAAGATGCCGGCCGATAAAAAAGATCCAATGCCGGAGAGAAAAGTAAATCTTGACAAACAAACCTCTTTGTCAGATGGAGCCAAGCCAGACAAAGTCAAGTCGGACGGAGTGGCGGCGGTCGATGACTCCAGGTTTACCGAGCCATCGGTAAGGAAAGACTTTCCGTCCCGCACAATGCCTGAGGAGGTAGTAAGTGGCCAAGGCGATCAAGTCTCCGGGCAAATTGCCGATATCGAGTACGATTTTGCCGCAATTTCCACAGACGATACCATAAGTCCACTAACCTTGGCTGTTGAACATGTATTAAAAGTATTTCCCGGAGCCGAGGAGGTAGAGCGATAATGTCAGGTCCAGGTGATATGTCCGATTTGCTTGGCCATTTGGAGCAATTGCAAAGACAAGTGGCCAATGCCCAGAATATGTTGCAATCCGAGGAAGTGGAAGGTTCTTCCGGCGGCGGTGCCGTACGGATAAGGGTCTCCGGAGAGCTCAATTTCTCACAAGTCAGTATAGATGATGCCGTAGTTGCCCAAGGAGATGCCCGCGTTCTCGAAGACCTCGTTTTGGCGGCTTTGCGCGATGCGGCCACAAAATTAACATCGGCGCGCGAAGAAGTTATCGGCTCTACCGTCGGCGGGATGATGGGTGCTCTGTTTGCCGGAGTGGCAGATGACGGTACGGAACTGGATACAGGCGAAATAGGCAATATCGGAACGTATCTTCCCGATTTGAACGACGGAGGGAAATAGCTGGTACTTTTCGACGGGCCGATACAGGACCTAATTGACGAACTGTCGCGGTTGCCCGGGGTAGGGCAAAAGTCCGCTCAAAGATTGGCATTCTATTTACTGAAAAGACCGAAAGAAGATGCTTTACGGTTGGCACATGCCATAGAGACGGTCAGGGCAAAAACGACAATTTGCGACAGATGCTTTACCATAGCCACGGAGAAGCGATGTCACATCTGTAATGATCCCGGCCGCGACCAAGATTTTGTCTGCGTGGTCGAGGGCCCTCAGGATTTAGTGGCCGTGGAGAGGACACACAGCTTTCGCGGTCTGTATCACGTTTTAGGCGGAGCCTTGAATCCGTTGGACGGGATAGGTCCGGAACAACTGAGGGTTCGTGAATTGTTGGCCAGGGTGGAAACAGATAGCGTTAAAGAAGTAATTGTCTGCACCAATCCGAATTTGGAAGGTGACACCACGGCAATGTACTTGGCAAGGTTGCTACATCCTCTCGGTATCAGAGTGACAAGGATAGCCAGCGGCCTGCCTGTCGGCGGCGATTTGGAATATGCCGATGAGTTGACTTTGGGACGGGCCATTGACGGAAGACGTGAAGTGGTGGGATAAAGTCCCGCTGCCGTTTCATATCGGACAAGGAAAGGTTGGAAGTAAAGCTCTATGACTGTGGAACAGACTAAGACGGCAAATGTATCGGAAGAAAAATCCAATACGGATAATTTGGCACAGGGTACGGGCAAATTGGATGAATTGTTGCTCAAAAAGACGCAAGCGCTCCGTCCGGGAACAGAGAGAGCTCTTGAAGCTCAGTTGGCCAAAGGGAAGATGACAGCGAGAGAAAGAGTCAATTATCTTCTCGACGAAGATTCTTTCCAGGAATTGGGTTTGTTGGTACGCCACCGCGCTTTCGGAAGCGGTCTTGAGGAGAACCGGCCTTATACAGACGGTGTCATCTGTGGGATAGGGACGATCGACGGTAGGAAAGTTTGTCTCTATAGTCAGGACTTTACGGTTTTCGGAGGTTCGCTGGGAGCGGCGCATGCCGAAAAAATTAATCAGGTACAAGATCTTGCCCTGCAATTGGGGGTACCTGTTATCGGTATTTCGGACGGCGGGGGAGCCAGAATCCAGGAAGGGGTAGCGGCCCTGAACGGCTTCGGCGAGATTTTCCGTCGTAATTCCAGGTCGTCCGGCGTTATTCCTCAGATCAGCGTCATAATGGGACCTTCTGCCGGGGGAGCCGTGTATTCTCCGGCACTGACAGACTTTATATTTATGGTCCAAGGCACCAGCCATATGTTTATTACCGGTCCCGATGTGGTAAAGACCGTAACGGGGGAAGATGTAAGTTCTGAACAGCTGGGCGGGGCTACCACACATGCCACCAGGTCCGGGGTAGCGGCTTTTGTCGCCGGGGACGAAAAGTCATGTTTGGACAAAGTAAAGGAGTTGCTTAGTTATTTGCCGTCGAACAACCTTCTGGATCCGCCCGAGTTTTTAACCGGGGATGATCCCGGTCGTCTGATAGAAGAGCTGGACTCCATCATTCCGGAAAAGCCGAACCAACCTTACGATGTGAAGAAAATCATCACTTTAGTGGCTGACGAAGGGGAATTCATGGAGTATCTTCCCCATTTTGCCATGAATATCGCTTGTGGATTTGCCAGGTTGGGCGGTAAGGTTGTCGGGATAGTGGCAAATCAGCCGCAGATGTTGGCCGGTGTATTGGATATCGACGCTTCGGAAAAAGCGGCCAGATTCATCAGGACATGCGACGCTTTCAATATACCTCTAGTAACTTTCGTGGATGTACCTGGTTTTATGCCGGGTACCGATCAGGAATACGGAGGTATTATCCGTAAAGGCGCAAAGTTACTTTATGCTTACTGTGAATCAAGCGTCCCGCGTATTCAGGTAATTTTGAGAAAAGCATATGGCGGAGCATATATCGTTATGGACTCAAAGTCCATAGGAGCCGACATCTCATTTGCGTGGCCTTCGGCGGAATTGGCCGTTATGGGCCCGGAAGCTGCGGTTGAGATAGTACATAAGAGGGAACTGGCACAATCGGATAACCCCCAGGCTAGGAAAGCGGAATTGGTCAAAGGCTATACGGAGAGATTTTCCAACCCGTATCAGGCGGCGGAATTCGGCTTTGTCGATGAGGTGATCGATCCCAAAGAGACAAGAAAAGTATTGATCAGGTCAATAAATATTTTAGCGACCAAGCGAGATGAACTGCCAAAAAGAAAGCATGGCAACATACCCTTATAAGCCACATACTTTGTAAATATAACCGGTATTTACATGAGAGCCAAGGAAGGTAAAGCCCATCTTGACGAAAGAATCTATGAAAAAATCCGGATCTAGGCATATTCATTTACTAAAGCCCGATGCCGGACAAACTTTTCTGGTGCCAGATCAAGCGGCACTGGAAGTCATAGACCGAGCTTTGGTGGCTTTGGAAAATGAGATAATGGCCGGGTTGGCGGCTGACAAGCCGGCTCCAAAGTCCGGTTGGCCGAGGCCTAAAGACAATTTACACGGGAAAACCTGGCGGTTCTCTTCATATCATTTCAGTCAGCTTGGGCCTTTGGATCGGAATCGGCCATAATATCAACGGCTCTCCAACAATACCAAGCCGCTATCGAGCGGTAAGGTTTAAATTTCTCCCCCAACACATCCAATTGTTTGGCAGTTGGCATATCTGTTTCCCAGGCTAAGCCGTATCCTCTTCGCACCCCTAAATCAGCGCTTGGCCAAACGTCTGGTCTTAGGAGCTGAAAAATTAAAAGCATCTGTACCGTCCATGTTCCTATTCCCTTTACTTGGCAAAGACTTTTGATAATTTCATCATCACTTTGCTTTTTTATATATGAAGGATCAAGGCAAATTTCCTTAGTGGAAGCTTTTTTAGCAAAGTCCAGGACGCAGTTGGCTTTATTGTGTGAAAGTCCCGCTGAGCGTAAAGCGTCATAGGGAATCTTACAGATCGCCTCCGGCGAGATCTCTCCGTCAAGAAGAGACAGCAGTCTAGCGTATATGGTGGCCGCGGCTTTGGTATGAAGCTGTTGGGAGACTATACTCCGCAACAGAGCCATAAATACGTTGTCCGCGGGTTTTTCTATTTTCGGCGGACCTACTTTTTTGATGAGATCTGCAAGTACCGGGTCGCAGGCTGACAGGTAACCGGTTATGTCGTCGTAGTCCACTTTTCTCACCTTGCAGGTATCGATGATATTTTTTTGTAAATTCTATGGACAATTATACTTTAGACATCATTTGACAGATTATAAAAGAGCGGACTTAGATAATCTCTGACGACCGGTAATCTTATTTCGAGACGGTCTCTTGTGTGTGTTGATGTGTATGTGAAGTAGGAGATTTATCCTGATATACGTAATGACCTCCCCTCAGCGCCGAGGCCACTGCGGCGGCTAAACAAGCAAAGATGGAAAAGTCAAAAGCTTCGTGCAAGCCCGTTTTGAAAGCTCCGGAAATAAGGGACGGGAAGAAGGTATGGCCATAGAGGACTTTTAGGTGTTTCGGTGTAAGGTGTGCAAGGACGTTGTGTCCGAGCAAGTGCTGTATGGGGTTATAACCCAGAAAAGCCGAAAACAAAATTGAGACAGGTGGCAGGTTGGCTACTTTAGATGCCATATGAGCCGATACCCCCTGTTGCTCCAGTCCCGTGGACAGCACGTGCGGTAAAGTAGAAGAGAGGCCGAGGATCATCAAAGTAAAGAAAATACCTATGGAGAGTACTTGTGCGGAATTTTGGAAAGTCGAGTTCATTCCCCCTCCGGCTCCTCTGTGTTGAGCCGGCAGGCTGTTCATAACAGCCGCCCTGTTCGGAGAGGCAAAAAGACCCATGGAGAGTCCGTTCAGGAAAATCAGCAGAGCGAAGAAAACAAAGGAAAAATTGATCGGCAAAAACTCAAGTAGTATAAAACTGACCGCTGCCAATAACATACCACCGGTGGTAAAAGGTCTGGAGCCGAAGCGGTCAGACAGGATGCCCGCCGTCGGACCAGCCAGTAAGAAACCGGCGGTCAAGGGAAGCATATAGATCCCGGCCCATAGAGGTGTATTGACAAAGTTATATCCGTGCTGGGGTAACCAAATACCCTGCAACCAAATGATGAGCATGAACTGTAAACCACCCCTGGCCACCGCTGCCAAGAAAGTCGAGATGGTTCCGGCTACAAAGGCTCTTATTCTAAACAGAGGTAAGCGAAACATAGGGTTTTCTACTTTTAGCTCGATAATCGCAAACGCTATCAAAAAAGCCACCCCGGTTGCCAGTTCGGTTATCACTTTGGGACTTGTCCACCCCATGGTGGAGTGTCCATATGGTTCTATGCCATAGGTGATACCAACCATTACCAAGATAAGCCCGACAGCAAAAGTTATGTTACCCAGCCAGTCTATTTTCCCCGGTCGCAGTTCGCCGCGCTCTTCTAATTTGAAGTAAGCCCACAATGTCCCGGCTAGGCCAAAGGGAACGGAGACCAAAAATACCAGTCTCCAATCTATAGGTGCTAATAGTCCTCCGAGTACAAGGCCGATAAAAGATCCGGATATACCGGCAACGTTGTTAATGCCAAGCGCCATACCTCTTTGGTTCGAAGGGAAAGCATCTGTCAAAATGGCGGCGGAGTTGGCAATAATTAAAGCGGCTCCGATGCCTTGAAATACCCGCATCACCACTAAGTAAAGCGCTCCCGATTTACCCGACATCCAGTCGACGCTGAGTACCAGTGAAAACACCGTATAGATGACAAACCCCAGGTTATATAACTTGACCCGACCGTAAATATCACCCAAGCGGCCGAAGTTGACTACCAAGACGCTTGAGACAATTAGAAAGCCCAGTAGCATCCATAGAAGGTAAAAGCTGTTACCCGGTCCGAGCGGGTCCAAGTGGACTCCGTTGAAAATATCAGGCATGGCGATAAGCGTTATCGTTCCGTCTATGGTGGCCAGCAAAATCCCAAGCGTAACGTTAATGAGAGCCGTCCATTTGTAGCGATCGTCATTGGCCCCGGCGTTCTTTTTTTTACCCGGGATCTGCTTTGTGCCAAAAGAATTGTTCTCCGGAGATAGAGCCCCATTTTCTTGAAGTCGTTGGCCGGGTCCTATGTTTTCTTTCGGGCTTTCTTCGGTCATATAGTTAGCTTAGCGAAATATATTTTTTGCCGGATTACTTTAACCTATTATTTTATGGCCGCGGTAGCTAATATATGTCATTTGGCCTATACTCGTCGTTGACATAGCGCCAGACGTTGGTCTCGCGTCGGGAAAACCCCATTTTTTCATAAAGTTTATTGGCAGAGACTCTTTGCGGCCTGGAAGTCAGATCTATGTGTTTGACATTGTTTTGTCTGCAGTGTCCGATAGCCGCATGTATTAGCAATTTACCTACCCCGCGCCCTCTCCAAGAGGCGTCAACTACTACATCTTCGACCAGAGCGACTTTGCCCGTTAGGAGGTTTAGATAGGAAACGGTTATCATTCCCACTATGGCGCTTGGCTCTGGCGGTTTGCCAGATTGTGCATCATCACTTTTGGTAAGTTCTGATCTGGCTATGAAAATCACAATGTTCGGATCTTTCACTATTGTATCGAGTTGCTCAGCTGTCGGGACTTTGGCAGAGGAAGACAATTGGGGTAATAATGACGTAAGTGCCTGATAAAAGTCATCGTTGTTGACGGAGACTCTTTCAATGGATACAGGTTCAAACCTCTCGTTCAGATCATGTTGTGAAGAAGACATAGATCAAAGTCTACCCCTAATTGGTGCCACTATTACCTAAGGAGTGTGGTTAAGATAACCGGAGGCGAGTCGGCCTCTTAGCAGAGTTGAAGAGCGGAGTTGAAGAGTGGAGTTGAAGGCTAATCAGGTATTTTTATAACCTCCATACTTTTAGGAGGCTGTTTTCGGTTTTACTGATCGGTGCTATCTAATCGATCGAACTACTCAATCGAGATGGAAGAATTTCTTATCAAGCGGTGGAACTGTCCTGAAAATTTTCTCCTGCTCAGGTAAATTGGTAGTGATACAATACTGTAAGCAGGTGTCTATAGAACCGGTCACACCTTTTTGCGGCCGAGAAGAGAATCATTGTCATGGGGAAAATCGGGAAATTCAAGTTCCAGGATAAAAGAGGTTTTAGACGCCGGAGTCTTCCCAAATTGACGGATGCGACCATGGTAATCGCATTTGAGGGATGGAACGATGCAGGTAACGCGGCCTCACTGGCTATGGCAGCGCTCAGGCGTCAATGGCAGGCTATACCTTTTGCCGAGGTGGACAGCGAAGAGTTCTTCAATTTCATAGATACGCGTCCGGATTTATATATAGCAGCCAGCGGCAAGCGACTGGTGAATTGGCCGAAAACAACCATTTCATTGGCGACTTCAAAAGCATCTCCCGGGAACGTAGTTTTTGTTTATGGGGTAGAGCCGCAACTGAAATGGAAGTCTTACAGCACCACACTGTCTAAAATTGCCAAGAAAATGCATTGCAGTAGGGCAATTTTTCTGGGGTCTTATTCGTCCGATGTTTTGCACGACAAGCCCGTCCAAATTACCGTTACCGGTGATATAGATATGGGAAAAACGGAAAATAGATTGACCGTGTCTACTTACGAGGGCCCGGTAGGTATTATCGGTATTTTGCAAATGGAGTTTGAAAGCAGACATATCCCGACGGGAAGTATTTGGGCAAGCGTACCCAATTACAGTGAACCGACCTCTCCCAAAGCGGCGTTGGCTCTCGTATCTATGGTCAAGGAAATAACACACGGCAGTGTATCGACTGTAGAACTGGAACGTTTATCTCTAGAGTATGAGCAACGGATGACAAAGATGGTGCAAGAGGATGAATTGTTATCAGCGTATGTAAAGTATGTGTCTCAGCAAAACGAATTGGATATGCTGGCATCAGGTTCGGATACCATAGTCAAAGAAATTGAAAAATTTTTACGTGAGGAAAACAATTAAATCGAATTCGCATTATTAATTTTTACCGGGCGCGGTAATCATATTTTATTGAAACACATTTGATATAAAGGCATATTGATGATACAAGAGCAGTGTAGACATTTGATAATTAGGACGGTATCAAATGATGAAAAAACTCTAAAGTGTAGGCTGGACGTTAATGAGCAATTTCCTTTTGCCTGTCCCGAAGGGTGTGTTTTTTTTGAGTCAAAGAAAACATCGAGCGCCGGGTGGCATGTAGGTCCAAAGAAGACTGACAAAAAGTAACCAATCTACCTTCTAAAAGAAACGTTTTTTGAGATTCCGTGCGATAAGTCTATTTGTCGGGAAGAGAAGCTGTACTACCTGACCTAAACCCCTCCAGATCTAAAGTTACATATTTATAACCTGCCCTTTTTACAGCCGCAACAATTTGGGCACGTTGATCAAAGGCCAGCTGCATATAGGGGGCGTCTATCTCAATCCTAGCCAGATCCTCATAATGTCTGACCCTTAGATTCGCTATACCGAGTTTCCGCAAATCAGATTCGGCACGGGCTATTTTTGTCAAAGTATTAAAGGTGACGGGTGTCCCGTTTGGGATGCGTGATGAAAGGCATGGGGTAGCGGGCTTATCATAGACCGAGATGCCCATCGATTGTGATGCCCGTCGGATCATTTGCTTGCTGAACCCCGCTTCTACCAGAGGGAATTTAGCACCCCCCTGTTTAGCCGCGTCCTGCCCCGGTCTGTATTCTTTTAGATCATCGAGATTTATACCTAAAACCACCTTGGCATGACGCATTTTGGCCATAGGAGCAATGGTTTTCATCAGCTCCGATTTGCAGTGAAAACAGCGGTCATGTCCGTTCTGAACATAGAGAGGGTTTGTCAGCTCGAAAGTCGTCATACTTACCCAGTGTAAATTCAATTCGAGAGCCAGAGCAGCACATTCTTCCAACTCCGACCTAGCCAAGGACGGAGAGTTAGCGGTAACGGCCAAGCTGTAGTGGGGTCCGAGAATTTCGGCTACTTTGGCGGCTAGGAACGTAGAGTCAACCCCGCCAGAAAAGGCTGTTATAACTGACTTATAGCCACGTATTATTCTATCCAATTTGGACAAAGCGATATCGAGGGCTGCATCTTGGCCGTCGTCTACGATGTCTGCGACCCTCTCTACGGAAAAAGCCATGATCAGAATACGTCCCTTTTGTCAACTACCAGACCGGTATAAAAAGGTCC
>JAJZMK010000011.1 GCA_021798275.1 Actinomycetes bacterium
CACAGGTAGCATCTGCTGCCTCCAACCTTTCACTCTCATCGTCTTACCCATTTATAAAGTAAATGTTCGAGCCTAAGATAGCTCTTTGGCTACTTCGGAAACGCTACGACATGAATCTATAACTCTATGTGGCGCATCGGTTCGAAATTGAAAGAGTAAATTGTCTCCTTGTAACTCCCATTTTGACATCTGCTCATCTAACATCATAGATTGTTGTTAGCTTGGTTGGTGTCTACTTAAACTGGGGAGGCTCAGGATGTCGTATTCATAGTGTCGCCAGGCTAAGAGTTGTGTGGCTAACGATCCGAAATATGGTTATATGACATGATAAACATCAGGCAACAAGAGTCTATGTTACTTACTTAACCTAGTGCGGGCGAAGGGACTCGAACCCCCACCCCGTGAAGGACCGGGACCTAAACCCGGCGCGTCTACCAATTTCGCCACGCCCGCATTTTGATAAAGTCTATGTATTCCTGTGTTGTATTAGGGCTATATCAGTATAGTTATAACTTCGGATTCATAAGATAGATTATTTACTTTTAATGCTTTTTAATTATTTTTTTACTTTTTAGGTATGTCATTAAAATATATTTTCCGGCTATCGCATAATTTTTATATAAAAAGCGTATCGGAAAGAAGATAATTTGGCTAACCTTCCACTATGGCTAGCGTTGAAAGTGTAAAAGAAGCTCATAAAATAGTTAAAAATTCCGTTATGTCGGTATCTTCCATGGCAGGAGAAGCGAGTGCTGTTCAAGGGGATGTATATCAGCGTCTCCTGAAAGAGCGGATAGTATTTCTTGGAACCCAAGTGGATGAAACATCTGCCAACCTTGTTTGTGCGGAACTCATTTTATTGGATGCCGAAGATAGCGAAAGAGACATCTCTCTTTATATTAATTCGCCGGGCGGTTCAGTAACGGACGGTTTGGCTATATATGACACCATGCAATATATCAAATGCGACGTCTCAACGGTTTGTTTGGGCCTTGCCGCATCCATGGGTCAATTCCTACTATGTGCGGGAACGAAAGGAAAGCGTTACGCTCTCCCACATTCCAGAATCCTGATGCACCAGCCTTCCGGTCAGATGCAAGGTCAAGCTGCTGATATCGCTATTCAAGCAGAACAAATAGTTTACCTAAAGCGTATGATGGCCGAGAGAATATCTTTTCATACCGGACAACCTGTGGAGCGAATAGAAGCCGATTCAGATCGTGATCGATGGTTTACGGCACAGGAAGCACTCGAGTATGGCTTTATCGACAGGGTTATCGAGCGATCAACTGCTGTAAAAGTCGGCTAACTGTACTTATAAATAACACACAAATTAACTTTTTGCTAAGGCCCTTCGGGGCCTTAGCATCTTTTGCCTTTCTACTAGTGATCATTTATCTGATCAGGTTTTGAGAGACACCATTATGGTTTTGGTTAGACCGCCACATTGGCCATGCCGGGGGAATCGAAGGAGTGTTTGGAAGCTTATAGGAGAATACTTTTCCAGACGGAGATACCTCCTTGGGGCCGCCACAAGTCTCAAAGACGTGCCACCCTGAGCCGCTTGAGTTGTCACCTGAACTGGTAGTTGCTGTTTCTTTGACGTAGGCTACGAGGGGAGTGCTTTGTAGGGAGCAATTATTGATAGCTGATGTCATATCGGTTCCGAATAAGAAGTTTCCGTTTGTGCCGCTAAGCGGGTAAAGTCCGGCGGAAGATCCAACCAAAACGTCGTTTTCACCACTCCCGGTCAAATTTACCAATACCGGGGAGGAGAAGTCGTTACCTCCAAGTAATGTCTGTGACCACAATAAATGTCCCGTTCCGCTCCAAGCGTATACTTTTGATTCCCCTTGTTTAGGATAGGAGCTACCGGTGCAGGCAATACACCAGGAAGTGTCTACGATGTCTGGTAAAGAGCTGTTGGTTAGTCTACCTATAGCTGGCGATCCAAAACTTGGCCCGGCTGTCTTTACGGGCCAACCAGGCACCGGCTTTCCGTTTTTAGCGTAAAAGGCAAAGAGTTTATAGCTGTCTGATTTGTAAGGAGGCGGTTCCCCAAAGCCTGTTCCGACAACTACGGCAACCTGTCCCGATCTATTGATGACTCCAACCGCAGGGCTTGACCAGATGGTTTGATTTTCGCAATGCTCCCACATTCGGTGTTCATATCCGTCGGTAAAAGCGTAATCCATAATCCATCCGCCATAGCAGCCGCGCCGTCCGGTGGAATCTCCGCCGAGAAAAATATCCTCGGCTCTTTTGGGTCCGTGGACATGGTACATGGCGGCAGATGACCAGATTGTATCTTGATTATCGATAGGAAATCCGGGGAGCAATTTGCCTTGCGGAGACAAAGCATAAATTCGGTGATCCCAAGAGCCAAAAACTATATCTTGACGACCGTTTCCTTCAACGTCTCCGACTACCGGTGTGCTAAAAACCGCTTGGTTGTATCCGGAAGGAAATGGGGCGTTTGTCCACTCGTTGAAGATATCGAGAGTGTTGAATATAAATTTCACGCTACCGTTGGCGTTGAATGCCTCCAGCCCTCCTTGTTGATCGGCCACATAAGTCGAACCGGCCCCCACGACAATTGTGGGTGCGGATCGCTTTCCGTTTAGATATGCCACAGTAGGACTTGACTCAATGGCACTTGGCTGTCCCTGCTGTATTTCTACCGGTTGCGGCCAGCCCGGCATATTTTGCCCCGTGGCGGCATTCAGAACATACAAATATCCGCTTTCGGAACCGAAAACTATGACTTGGGTGTTGTCGATGACGGCGGAAGTGGGTGAACTTATAGCTTCCGCTCCAACGGTATCTTCCCAGGAAGGTTGGCCGAAAGTTTGTACTGAAGGGGGAGAGACAGCGGCGGCAGGGACTATAAATATTGACAGCGACAAAAGACAAGAAAGCAACACAGGGATAAATAGAGTCGGAGTGCATATTTTTTTGATCGCCGTTGTATCTTTTATTTTACGAAGTAACAAGGCAATTTCTCACTTTATAATGTTTGTTCCTGACATAATATGTATAAGTAACCGCTATTTATGACCGCCAGTTTATTATGCTTCACATAAAGATGTAGGTTAGAAAAGTTATAAACCTATTAGGAGGACAGATTTGCGCCAAGATAAGCACTCACTGTCACTTGCTTTTGTTGCTCCGCGCTATGGGGAAGATATAGTTGGCGGTTCCGAAGCGGTAATGGCGGAAGCGGCGCATGGCCTGGCTCAGCGGGGTCACAGCGTCGAAGTATTGACCACCTGTGCCAAGAGTCATTTCAGCTGGGCAAATGAATTCCCAGAAGGCAGCTTTAGTGACGGTGCTTTACATGTCAGACGCTTTAAGACAGTTACAAAAAGAAGACGTATAGCAGTTTCTGAGATAGAAGAGCGACTTTCCAGAGGGGAATTGCTGACTAAAGATCAGGAAGATATCTGGCTAAATGAAAGGTTCAAAGTACCCGGTCTTTATCTGTACCTGCTTTCACAGAAGAATCGTTATGACGCAGTGGTCTTTTCCCCTTATCTATTTTGGTCGACTCTCGCTTGCAGTGGATTGGCAAAAGAAAAATCGGTAATCATGCCATGTCTTCACGACGAACCTTATGCCTGGTTGGACGTAGTGAAAGCCACTCTGACGGATGCCGCGCTTTTATGGTTTCTTTCCGAGCCGGAGCATCAGCTCGGACATCGGGTAGCTCCGGAAATGTCGCCACTGCATGATGTCGTTGGCGCTGCCGTCAATATCCCCGATGCTTACGTACCGGGTAAATTTATGAGCGATCACGGTCTCAAAAGACCCTTTATCTTGTATGCCGGAAGACGTGAAGAGGGTAAAGGTTGGAATGATTTATTGAAATCTTTTGCCGCTGCCGTGGCTACTCAGAGGTTCGATATCGACTTGGTTACTATAGGAGTGGGCAATCCTCAGATACCGGAAAGCCTGAAACACAGAGTCATAGATCTGGGTTATGTCAGCGCCGCCGAGATGCCCCATGCTTTCAGCGCGGCCCTTGCGCTTGTGCAGCCAAGTAAAAATGAGAGTTTTTCAAGGACAATCATGGAGGCTTGGTTGGCAAAAACACCCGTTATAGCTTATTCTCGCGGCGAGGTGGTAACTTGGCACTGTGAGCGCTCTAAAGGGGGGTTGATGTATGCCGATCAGTTTGAGCTTACGGAATGTTTAAACCTTATAGCCACCAACAAAGAACTGGCAAGACAATTGGGTGAAAACGGACATGCTTATGTCTTATCCAATTATACCTGGGAGAAGGTTTTGGATAGAATGGAAAATTCGCTGCTATCTCTCTATTTAGCCAATAAATTATCTTATACCAAGAGGAGCTTGTGAAATGGTTGACCAAGAATCGATGGGTGAAGCGCTCCCGGAGGAAACAAGAGACGACGTCGTAGATTTATTGAAGGAGATGGGTAGTTCCTTTGTCATGGTGGGGACCATCGCACCTAAAGGCGGATCATTTGGTCTTTACCTGGGTCTGCTGGCAGCCGATCTGATTATCGGTGAGAAAGATGTCAAATTGTTGTCTCCGGATTCATCAAGTGCGGCCGACAGAACGATACCGAGAGGGATTGGTTTCTTTGCTGTCATGGGGATGTTAGCGTTGAAAAACGACAATCTGATTCTGGCTTTGGAGCCAAATTTACCCTTTTCTCCGACGGCGAAGAAACTGCAGAGGGCGTTGACGCTCAATCTGATGGCGCTTTTGTTAAAAAGGTTTAAGCATACCGTACTTATCTGCGACACCCCGATACAGATACCCGGGGGGATAGGTGGCCGAACGGCAAAGAGCTTTTGGACGTCTTTTGATTATGTGATTCTACAAAACCAAGACAATCTTTCTCAAATAAAAGAGTTACCCTATATAGCCGATAATAAAATCATCATTGCCGGTCTTCAGACAGGGGAAGAGACCGAAGATCTTTCCGGGGATGCATATGACGCTGATATCTTGGGAACTTTGCCGGTGGAGCAGGTTGCTTATGTGCTCCATCTGCGCGCCCGCAGGGCTGGAGCGATGACTCAGGCGGCGGCTGATATGTCACCGGACTACAACCCTGCTGCCTCAAAAAAAGATTTATCCGTAGGCTTTGGCATAGCGCGCTATAAAAGCATATTTTCATCCGCCCTATACATCCTGAAAAGGATATATAGAATGAAATATGATTCGGCAATCAAAAAATAATGATTATACAATTGCCATCTCTAATGACTGCGGTTCTTTGTCGTTCTCCATTTTAGATGGATATCAGATCGATGTATCTCGCATAACTAAAATGAACATCAACAAGTTTGCAATATTATATCTGACAGAACCCCAGCTACTGCAGCGAAACTGTATTTAGCACTGTAGTCCATACTCGCGTTTCTTAGTAAAGCCCTTTTCCCTGTATCGTCGAGTAGTCGTATGATTAAATTGCCGAGTTCTTGATCTGAAATATCGTTGTCAACTTTGATCACTACATCGGATGGCAATGTTCTTACCCATCCGGAGTCTGTCGCTATAGTCGGTATTCCCGATGCCAACGTCTCGGCAATGGCAGCGGAGGCTTCGCCGTTGAAGTCTTTACGCAGCTGAATAGCTAGATCGCTTAATTGTAGAAATTTGTCAAACATAAAATCTGATACTTCTCCGGTGAAGAGAATTCTTTGGCTCACGTTGAGGCTTTTCGCCTCTGATTCCAGACGGGCCAACAGATTTTTGTCGATAGGACCGACGAATGCCATGGCGATATTTTGATTTACACTATATGAATTGGCAAATGACCTGATAAGTAACAAAGGGTTCTTGATGGGATCTACTATGCCAAAGTGACATAGTAGATTTGCGCCCTCTACGGTTTCTAGCCACTTGTTAGATATAACATCTTCTTCTTGCCCATCTTTATCCTTTGGTAGCTTGTGCTCCATTGCAAAAGGCACTATCTTTATTTTCTCTTGTAATATGGGACCGGCTTCCATTGCCGCCAGACGATAACCGGCCAGAGAGTGCAATAAATATAACTCCGACTTTTCGATGACCTGACGGGCAAGGAGTAATCCGTATTCGTTGAGAGCGTGAGCGGGTATCTCATTGTTATCACACAAGCTTTTATCCGGTGTAAATCCGTACATTTCCCGGATAGTCTTTGCCAGTCCGGTTTGAGCCGTACCCGGATGCCCGTGGTGGTGACGGTATAGATTGGTGAGTCTGACATCGTGCGCCAATACAATACCCGGTCTTAGTGGCAGAGATTCCAGAGCTCCCAAATGATGATGACTGTTGCCGAAGCAGTAAAGAACTTGATCAAAGCCGCCGAGCAATCCTTCGATATTGACCAATGACCTCGCTTGGTAAATGTCGATACCCGGGGGAGCTATGGCTTGTAATCTCGTAGGGTATTTAGCACTTATGGGGCCATCTACAAATGCCGTTATTGAAAACCTGTCCTGCTTGCTCAGTTCCTCCATCAATCGATAGGTGTAAGTGGCTATACCAGATGTGGCCGGAGGTAGGGGACTGACGATTGCCAGGCTTTTGGTTGGTCTAGATATTGCTTGGTGTATGGAAGAGGTAGAAATGAGACTCTTGAGGGATAAAGCAGAGTCTCTGGCAACCTTACCCCAACCCTCTACGTCATGTTCGACACTATGATCCAAGAGGGCAGACGCGCCAGGTATATCTGATTCCCTTCTATCCTCTCTCGGTGCAGATGTTTGTTTGCCGGTGTCGCTTGAGTATTTTGTCGGTGATCGCTGAGTTGTCAATTCTTTTGTAAGGTGTTCTTTGATATCGGATATGTCCAATGGATCAAAGAGTAAACTTCTATCTATTAATTCGTGAAACGGAGCTATATCAGAAGCTATGACGCGTGTTTTGCAGGCCAAAGCTTCTACTATAGGGAGGCCGAATCCTTCGGATAGAGATGGAAATACGACCAATTCGGAGCATTGATAAAGCGAAACCAGAACTTCTTGGCGAAGCGGACCGGTAGTCAGTATGTCAGCACTTTCATTGGACAAAGAAACCATATGCTGAAAATGATTGGCCATGGATGCTGGGAGATCTCCCGAAAAGACAAGTTGGATATCTTCGCGTATTTTTTTATCTATCAAGAGAAAGGCTTTAATGAGTCGTTCATTATTTTTCCTCGGATGACTTCCCGTGGGGCATAATATATAGCGATGCTTGATGCCGGTAATTTCTGAGTTGAGAAGCTCTCTGGCATATTTTTCATTATCCTTAGAAAAAAGGGGATGAAAACTTTTGTCAGCAGCGGCACCTATTTTGGTAATACGAATTTGATTAGGCGTAAAGTAGTGCAAAATATCATTTTTGACTTTTTCGGATAGAGTAAAGAGTAAATCGGCTTGACGGAGAATTTCAAGCCGCAAAGCAAGGCCGCGTTTTGAGGAAATATCTTGCGGCATGTATTCTTTGTGTTGAGCCATGATCATGTCGTAAACGACGGCACTGTAGGAAATGTTATTTTGCTTGACTGCCGGTGGCATTAGCTTAAAAAGCGATCTGGCCTCATCGAGTGGCCATAAGCAATGGAATATCTTGACCGTTTTGGCAAAACATAATCGATCGGAAAAATATCTTACTTTACCCGAAGCAAGCAGCTTCTCTATGTTACCCGGTGGGGGTAACTCGGGGTCTAAAAGGTAGTCAGAGACCAAATATGGATCGACAGATTCAATCGCCAAAGCCCAGTTGATGGCGTATTTAGCTATGCCACGTCCGCGAGCCATGGGGCTCTGGATGGCACCCATGTCGACCACGACTGGTCCTTTGAGGATATTTTCTTCTCTGTCTTTCCGTGTCTGGGAGTTCAATATGCAACCTAAGATGGAAGATCTATCAATTTCGCTTTATGTCCGTGTCTTCTACGGCCTGTCTCACTGGGGATGAGTCTTTTCGGGGGGTAGAGTCGAACCGTTTTGATGGTTCTGACCTATCGTTTCTTGTATAAAATCTATCCGGTCTCTCATGTTTTTGATCAAACTACCGATCAGGGCCGAAGTTTCTATGTCTTGTTCGGCTTGAGAACGGATCAATACTTTCATTTCAGCGAGTTCTTCGCGCATTCCGTCCAGATGGGAGAGTACCCTTCCTTCGATGGGTTGGAGTCTGTCGTTTAGGTTGACGGTTTTTTCTTCAAGTGAAATGACGCGTCCCGGTAAAGAGATAAAAGCACGTATTCTTGACCTTATGGTTAGCTTTGCTTGCTCTGGTGTCATTTTTAACAGACTTTACCAGGATGTCTGTTGATATGGAGAGAATTTGCGCGAAAATATACGTTTTTTGTCAATTACTTTAATCGTTGCAGCTAATAACCCATAGGTGGATAGGGTATTTAGAAAAGATTTATATTTCGTGTTGGGATTCATAAATTCAAAAAACTAGATCGCCAATAATGAATTTATAAGAAATATGATTTTGATGTTTGTGATCTGACGGCTATCAGTTTATTGATGGATAGCTATCTGTGATTTTCGCTGAAACAAGTTTTAACGGGTCAGTATATAATGCTCAATGCGACATTTAACGCATAGGTGTTATGAATGTATTATGAAAATAGGATAAATGTCCAACTGCTGACTTGTATGGATATACGTAGCATTCTATAATATGGCAAGCTGCAACCTTATTGAAAATCCATGGACGGAGACCTCTTTTTGCATAGAAATTTAAAGAGTAGTTGCAGGTAAATCCATCAGTCAAAACAAGGGGGTTATCCATATGAATGGGTATTTTAAACCACTACAGTATAAAAAAAGAGCAAAGCGTATCATAATTACCGCCATCACCACCGGTATTTTATCGGTATCAGGAGTATTGGTTGTCACTTCTGCCTTTGCGGCAAACACACCAGGTACAACCACAACCACAACCACAACCTCAACCTCATCAGCCACCACGACCACAATGACCAGACCTAAGTTACCAATTTGCTTTCAACCGGAGCGCTTTGGGTCAACATCAGCCACTACAACCACGGCGGCTACATCGTCTGGGGCATTGAGGTGTCCGATTCCGACTTTTCCGATAAGAACCTTCCCGGTTCCTAGTACAACGATGGTTACGACTTCATCAGGTACAACCTCAACCTCATCAGCCACCACGACCACAATGACCAGACCTAAGTTACCAATTTGCTTTCAACCGGAGCGCTTTGGGTCAACATCAGCCACTACAACCACGGCGGCTACATCGTCTGGGGCATTGAGGTGTCCGATTCCGACTTTTCCGATAAGAACCTTTCCGGTTCCTAGTACAACGATGGTTACGACTTCATCAGGTACAACCACAACCTCATCGGGGACTACAACCACAATGACCAGGTATAAGTTGCCGCTCTGCTTCCCGTTTAGACACTTTGGGTCAACGTCAGCCACTACAACCACGGCGACTACATCGTCTGCTTCCTCGAAATGTCTTGTGATAATCTCCCGGAGAGCATTTCCGGTACCTAAGACAACGATGGTTATGACTTCATCAGGTACAACCACAAGCTAGTTTTTGTGGTCGTAAGTCTTTCCATAGACATCATGTCTTTGCGGTTCATATAGACATGATGAATTAGTAAAATACATTGACAGGAAGTTAAAGCAGCTAAAGACCCGTACTGATTAACAAATCGGTGCGGGTCTTTTTGTTTTTCGCCATTATTTGTTTCGGTAATATCTTTAGTCATCAATTACCGTTACGATAAGATAGATAACAACGATCAACAAGCATTGTATTGTCCTTGGAAATACATACTGCGGTATGTTTATTAATTAATTCAGAAGCCCATTCTAGAGTATGTATCTATAGTTAAAAATAAATCATTAGGATCGCTTTTTGTTTAGCGATTCGAGAAATAGTTTCCTTAACTTTTAATTAGATAAAATTTGTTTACAGGAAGTATTGAGTTCATAGTAAATTTTTTATAAATCGACTTCCATTTCGAAGTAGACCCTAAAGTGATGATGAGAAGTATATTTTAGGTGGCTAGTTATCTGTTATGTATACATATCTGTAAGTGGTCATTGAGGTTCACGGGTAAGTCTGTAGCCAGAGTCCGGTAGTTCGTTTATGCGATACATCTATCCTGGCCTATCAGCTATATATACGGTGTGCCTTGCTTAGTTGCAGCACTATTTGGAGCCGGAGCAACAGGTGAAATTTGTATGGCGAATTTACTATACTTTGTCGAGGTATGGGACTAGAAGTGTCTGAGTACAAATACCTCACAAGTGAGTCTACCCGCCATAAGTGCTCCTCTGATATTCTATGTTGGTTATGTTGAGAGAGGTATATTTTTATATATTTAGAATACCATTTGAGAAATACTCGAGGCTGTATTCGTTTCGCGGTAGTAAATCGAGAAATCGTCAATATTTGCCGACTAATATGTTGGCGTAAGTGTTTATTCATATTTCGAAATAGGTAGCAGAGATAGATAAGACAATATATGTTAACAAATGATTTGATGAGCAATAGTAAGGTAAATGAATTACCGTCGAGAGTTGTATCAGCAAAGACAACTCTCCCAAGTCGTCTAATGAATATTTGGCAAGCTCGAGAATTGCTGCTTTTTTTAATCAGGAAAGAACTTAAAGTAAAATATAAAGGCTCTGTTCTGGGTTTTCTGTGGTCAATGTTAAATCCGGCGATTGTACTTGGAGTTTACTATGTGGTGTTCAAGTACTTTTTGAAAAGCTCTATACCGGATTTTGCTTTGTTTCTGTTTTCCGGCTTGATCGTCTGGAACTTCTTTGGTTCCGCGCTACAGGGATGTGCATCTTCTGTTGTGGGAGCCGCCGGTATAGTTAAAAAAGTTTCTTTTCCGCGAGAAGTCCTGCCGCTTGCCCAAGTGGGAACGGCTTTATTTTTCTTTTTTCTACAATCTTTGGTTTTGGTTTTGTTTTTAGCCGGTTTCCAGTTTGCCCCGGCATGGAGCTATCTGCCTTTAGTGTTGTTTGGTCTCATTGATTTGGTGATTCTGGCTGCGGGCGTCGGTATTTTTCTGTCGGCTTTAAACGTATCATTACGTGACATTGAGCACCTTATACAGGTATTATTGCAAGCTTGGTTTTGGGGTGTACCCATAATATATAGTTACAACACCGTTTACGATTTGTTCCTACGTCATCCTTCCGTGAAGTGGATGGCTACTCTATATTTGGCCGATCCGGTTACCCCGATTGTCCTGTCTTTCCAGAGAGCACTATACGGTCATGTTACATATGTGTCGGCTAACCCTGTGCCAAAAATTGTGGCAGGGCATCTTGAGTATATAAATCACAATGTGACAAATATCGTGCTGGCAACATATCCCTATCATTTCCTAGTAGAATTGTTGGTAATTGTACTCGTGGCGGCGATTGCCATATTTATCGGTGCCGTAAAATATTTTGGGAATGTTGAGGGAAATTTTGCTGAGGAGCTATAATCAATGACTTCGGCTATTGAAATAAGAGGTGTATCAAAGCGCTTTCGTCTTTACCATGAAAAATATACTTCCCTCAAGGAACGCGTTATCCACGGAGGTCACGTTCCTTATGAGGAGTTTTGGGCTCTGAAGGATATCGTAGCCGATATCAGTTCCGGAAAAACAATCGGTATTCTAGGTCGCAACGGCTCCGGAAAGTCCACGCTTCTAAAGTGTTTGGCTGGTATTTTGCAACCGACAAGCGGTGACGTTGTTGTCAGAGGGCAATTAGCCGCCATGCTTGAGCTTGGAGCGGGATTTCAACCGGAATTATCTGGAAGAGATAATGTTTATCTGAACGCATCGCTTTTGGGATTTACCAAAAAGGATATAGACAGACGTTTTGACGATATCGTAGCCTTTGCAGAGTTAGAGAAATTTATCGATAACCAGGTAAAATACTACTCTTCCGGTATGTATGTGCGTCTCGGTTTTGCCGTGGCTGTCAACGTAGATCCAGATATTCTACTTGTGGATGAAGTTCTGGCCGTAGGAGATGAGCGTTTCCAGCGCAAATGTATGGACAGGGTGCAGCAGTTTCAGCGCGACGGCAGAACTATTGTCGTCGTATCGCATTCACCTGATATGATGCGCCAAACCTGTGATGAGGTAATGGTTATAGATCGCGGCGAATTGATTACGTTTTCCCCGCCGGGGGAAGCTATCAGAGCATTTCGTGATCGATTGGTTGATTCCGGGTTTGCTCCGGATTCTGAAGTCGGCGAAACGGTCAAGGACGGCGTTTCCTCTGCTGTATTTACGATCAAAAAGCGCGTTGTAAAAATAGAAGATATTTCTTTTGTATACAGAGATATGGAAGACAGAAATTACGTCATAACTGATGAGCCTCTGGAGGTCAGGGTTCTCCTTGATGTGAGTGAAACAATTACAGGGGCTTCTTTTAATCTGACTTTAATTGCCGAGACCGGCGGTATTTTATTTACCTCGGATGCAGGAACCTCTTTGTCCGGCATCAACTTGGAATCCGGTAAGAGAGTTTTGAG
Organism: Actinomycetes bacterium; assembly: GCA_021798275.1. Lineage (GTDB taxonomy): Bacteria > Actinomycetota > Acidimicrobiia > Acidimicrobiales > Bog-793 > JAJZMK01. Next base: position 12,494 of record JAJZMK010000011.1, read on the forward strand.
TTTCTTCTTTGATAAGATACCCTTGCTGGACGGCAGATTTGGAGTAAATATCGATATCAGAGATACCGGAGGTGTGGTTCTGGACCTTTCTGAGCAAAGCGCTTATTTTGAGGTTATGAACCCAAGTAGAGCAACGGGGGTAGTTGCGATGCCGCTTTCCATTAAAGTATCCACTCCGGAGGAATCTCAATGGTTGAAGCTGGCTCAATAATAGCACTAGTAATGTAATGAGCAATTGTTTGATTGAATTCGAATGGGTGGGGTAGTTGGTAGCAGAGAATAAAAGCGCTGCAAGTAGCAGTCAATCCGGTTTGAATAGAAGCTTACTAAAACAACGTATCAAGTCGGAAGCCTACAATATCTCAGCGGAAAAGCTTCCAAGAAGCAATTTGACTTACATCGACGAAGTGTTTGAACAAATTACAGAGACGGTGCTGTTGTCGCAGAAGCTATTCGACAAATCGATCAAATTGCGTAAAGTAGTCAAGAAATATGTGCCGCGATCTATGATAATGCTTTTAAAAAAAGTAAAAAGTAAGTTTTTGGTGTAACTAAAATGATCTCTGCATATTTTTTGCTGACCGGCGAAAGCTTAATGCGTGTATCTACTTCACAACATACGCTCTGTACTAGCCTCACAGCATATGTTTGATATGTCTAATATGAATAATTATTACATGCGTATGGAATAAAAGGATTAAATTAATGGGTGAGCCTAATCGGATAGACCAGGTTATTCCGTCAATAGTTCAATACGACGCGGTGAGTAACCATACTTTTGCAATTCAAAAATTATTACAAGAGATGGGTTTCTTGTCTGATATTTATGTCGATATTATAGGGCCAGGTTGTGAGGACAAGGTTTATGAATTGTCCGAATTGGAAAAATATAATAGTGATGATCGTTTTTTAATCTACCAATATTCTATAGGAAGCCGGGCGGCAAATTATTTTATGGCTGCCAAAGGAATCAAACTCGTAGATTATCACAATATTGCTCCGGCACATTTTTTTGCCAGATGGCTACCACCATTAGCCGCCGAAGCCATCTTGGGGAGATCTCAGATGAGCCCTTTGGCGAAAATATCGAAAGCGGCTTTTGCTGATTCATTCTACAACGCACAGGAATTGACAGAAGCTGGATTTAGAAATGTCAGTGTTCTCCCGGTTTTGATTGATGTCGATAATCTCACAAAAGAGCCTGATCGGGCCTTACTTTCCAAGCTGCAGTCTTCGTCTAACAAAGGAGCCAAATGGCTCTTTGTCGGGCAAATTGCCCCGCATAAGGCCCAACATAATCTCATCAAGTCATTTTACTGTTACCTGAAAGCTTACGATGCCGACGCACATCTCTATATTGTGGGTAAAGAAATGGGCAACCTCTACAGAGAAGCTCTTTTAAGCTTTGTCAAGGAAATAGGAATATCTGACTCCGTGACTTTTACCGGAAGCGTGACCAGTTCAGAGCTGACGGCCTATTATCGCGGATGCGATATTTTTGTCTCTTTGTCGGAACACGAAGGTTTTTGCGTACCGATCATCGAGGCTATGAATCAGGAAATACCGATAGTCGCTTACGGGCAGGCTGCCGTTCCGGAAACGGTGGCAGATGGCGGAATTGTTTTGGATAACAACGACCCTTATGAAGTGGCCGCCGCAGTCAATATTCTTCTCGGGGATCAAGATTTAAGAGATGATTTGGTATCTGTCGGTAAGAAAAATGCCGCCCTATATACTCTGACGCAAACGGAGGAGAAATTTAAAAAGCTGATCAAGGAGATTATCGCTCAAGACTAACCTGGTCAGCCTTTATTGGGTGTTATAACTTAAATCAAATAAGAGCGTTGCTTGAAATAGATCCTGATTAGATACACCGGCTTTGGTTGGAATATAAAGAGTCAAGGCTACCTCAGCTTACAAAGCCAGCAAATTGTCGATCCGGCTCCTTTTTACTTCCCGGAAAATCTACATAGGACCTTCTTGGTAGGGGTTATTTTCGTCAACCCTAAACTTAGAAGTTCTGATCGATCCGGGTATTTTTCCTAATATGATGAAATATAGTTTGGTGAATTAATTATCACAAAGCGGTCTGCTATCTTGCCGTTATAGGAATTAGGTAAAAGCCACAGGCAAATAGCCGGTTATGGTAGCGATGTCTCGATTAATTGTATTGTTGAAGCAGGTGAAGCCGTTGAATTGGCGACGTTTCTGGCAAATAATTAGGTGGCTGGTCGGTATAGCTTTGGGTGTCGCCGTTCTGGAAGTATTAAACGGCGATAAGGGCGAATTGACCGAGACGGTTAAGTATCTGACGAATTTAAATGTCTTTTATTTGCTGGTTGCCGTTATGGTAGAAGCCCTTTCGCTGATCTCGTATTCCTACCTACAACTAAGGCTACTTCATGCAGCCGGTATCAAGGTGCAGCAGCCCTGGATCGCCATGGTAAGTTTTGCCGCTTTGACAATCTCTATTTCGCTGCCTGCCGGTCCGGCATTTTCGACCATCTATACTTTCGGGCAGTACAGGAAAAAAAATACCGATGAGATCGCTGCCGGCTGGACAATATTTGCCACGTTCGCCGTTACTGCCATGGCCTTAGCTTTTTTATCGGCCCTCGGGGCAATTATCGCTTACGGTGAGAGTTCATCTGCTGACCTGCTTCTTTCCATATTGGTTGTCTTTGTCCTGGTGGCACTCATCTTTACCATATTTTGGAAGCGCAATTATGCTGTCAAGATTCTGGCGGGGCTTCTTGCTCTTAGTCACAGGTTACTAAAGAGGCCAAGACAAGATCCGACTGAGTTGATCGGGAAAATAAGGAAAAGGATTTCCTCCATCGAATTCGGGAGAAAGGATTTTTTCTACATAGCTGCCTTTGGGTTTGGCAATTGGGTTTTCGACTGTGCCTGTCTGGCTGTAGCTTTTTTGGCCGTAGGGGCAGATATTCCTTGGCGCGGATTGCTGCTTGCATACGGCGCCGGGCAGCTGGCACAGAATTTACCCATTACGCCGGGAGGACTCGGTGTCACCGAAGGAAGTCTGACGATCGCTCTCGTCGCTTTCGGCAGTACGGGGCCGGCCAGTGTCGCCGCCGTACTGCTTTATAGAATCATATCATTCTGGGCTTACCTGCCTTTGGGGTGGCTGGATTACGTTCTGTTGCGTATTACGGAAAGCAGAAAAGCAGGCTTGCCATTGAGAGAGAAAAGAGATGAAGCCGATATTATGGCTACATTGTCGAAATCTAAGGGATCTGAAAGATCCATAGATCAAAGAAGTCGCTATGTATCGTAGAATTGATATCGCAAAGCAGATTACTCCTCGACGGAGGTATGATTTTTCCTCAAAAAACGGAGTTATGTCTTGGATCGGTGGAGATAATCAATGCCGATAAACATTTTTCCCGTCCAAGGCTCTAGGCAAGAAGAGACCTGTTACATTAAGAAAATTACGACAAGAATTGAAATAGGTAAAAGCACTTCAAAGCATACATCCATGCCCAGGATGTTATTTTTTATGGTGGGAATCTTGATATTACCTGCTTTACTTTTGGGCGGCTGTACTCCGTCTTCTGAGGCCATAGATTCCCTCGGTCAACCCCCTTGCCTGTCCGCGATAGCGGCAGGTAGAGCTACCATTGCGGGCACCGCTCATTTTGGCGGAGTCAAATACCTATCGGTAGGGGAATTTATTTCAGATATCAAGTCTGGATATAAAGATACACCTAATCTAGCTGAGTATCTTCATCTACCTAAGGTAGGTAATTACCAAATTTGTGTTGCGGCATGGAAGGGCAATTTTAATTTATCTTTAAATAAAAGAAATTTGAAAAATATTGTTATTCTAAAGAGTCAAAAAATAAATAAAACAACTAATAAAAAAGTAATGATCGGCTTAACAATTGTTTCTGCCAGAACCGGTAAGCTGATAGTTACCGTTGTGACATCATATTTTCCATTTGGATTTGCCAAAATATTTCCTCATATTTTTGAAACTCCGGGAATACACTAACATAATTCTTACGTTTTATATATGTCAGGTAAAAACTGTAAGTGCCTTATGAAAAAGTTAAGCTATGCCTATATTGTAAGTATGTATGCATAACTTATCTTATAGACAGAAAAGCTATAAGATAAGTTTTGGTCAATACATAGTCAACTTTTTAGGTAGGAATTATTTTCCTGAGTATCTTTTATTGAGATAAAACCCGTTAATTGTATTTTGGAGGAAAACAGATATTTATGATGTTAATAAAATAATGGTGTTAACTTTTTGATCGCGGATATTTTCGATGGATAGCTTAAAAGATAAGAAACATTTGTTAACAGATATGGCTAAAAAGCTGCTTATCAGCAGCGGAGTTACCAATGCCGGTTTTGCCGCTTCAAACATCTTTGTGTCTTTATTTTTCTACATAGCAAGTGGCAGTATAGATAAAATGGCTCTATACGGAATCGGCCAGTACTTAGGTCTGATAATTATATCGTTGATTTTAGTGCAATTTACCAGAAAGGTAACACCGAGAGCCTTATTCAAAGCCGGGATCGTATTGACAGCTATTTTCTACGTCGTACTGATCTTGCTTGGTCATAGGGTCAGCGGACTTTCTTTTCCTCTCGGGCTTTTCAACGGAGCCGCCATCGGTATTTACTGGTTCGGCAATAACACACTGGCCTATGATCTGCTGCAGCCTAAAGAGAGAAATCACTTTTACGGTATCAATTTTTCCATTATGAGCGGGTTGAACGTAGTGATGCCTTTTGCCGCCGGTGAAGTCGTAACTCACATCTCCGGTTCCAATGGTTTTAAGCTCGTTTTTTTGGCGTCCTTTATTTTATTTGCGGTAGCTTTCTATTCCTCACATAAACTTCGTTTGACGACCGGGATGGGGAAAGTCTCGATCTGGAAGTCATTTGTCCTTCCGCTGGAAAATCCAAATTGGCTGAGGATGTGGCTTTCGGTAGCGTTTCGCAGTACTAACCAAGTGGCTCAGAGTCTTTCCATTATCATCATGGTCGTATTGGCTACCCATAATTCCGCCGACCAGGGCATAGTAGCCTCGATTATCTCTATAGCAAGTGCTATTACTTCCATTGTTGCCGGAAGAATTAAGCCGGAATGGAGAAAATTGACAATCAGGTTGGGTGCCTTGGGCGTCGTTGTGGCCACATCGCTTCTATTGATTTCCCATAATTTCTATATGATCATTATTTTCGGTGTCGTGAACGGCTCGACGTACCCGGCCTTATTTGTACCGCTTTCAACCGTTGCCTTGGAAGTTATGGATGATGATGAAGACGCCGAAGCCAACAGGAGCGGCTACGTGCTTTCGAGAGAACTTTCCACAAACGTGGGAAGATTGATTGGCATAGGGCTTTTGTTGACATTTCTGCACTTCTTTAGACCCTTTACAGCAATATTTACCACCATGGCTATCAGCGCCGCACTGCAATTACTGGTAGCTGAGCTAACAATCAAAGTGATGATCCTCAGGTCTTCCGGCAAAGATACCGGTAGAGCACCTTTAGATGACCGTCATGACAGTATTTTGGATACGGCTTCTCATGTTGCTATTCGACCGGTGGGACCATAAGGTAATTTTGAGTTGCTGTAGGTTTTGAACCACCGCTATTTCTCGTCTCTCAAAGTCATGCTGTGACGTACCATGGATGTAGATAGGAACCCTTTATAAATTTAGTGATACCTTTTGGAAAAGTTGGTATGCGACCTTTTGTTGAGCGACTCGGGGTATCAAGCTCCGACGGCGTGGTATCCACCATCCACGTGAATAATTTCCCCTGTGGTGGCGGGGAACCAGTCCGAGAGTAAACAGATGCACGCTTTGGCCACGGCTGAGGAGGGATCGGAACTGTCCCATCCGAGTGGGGATCTCGATGACCAGGCTCCCTCGAATTTGGAAAACGAGGGGATGGATTTTGCGGCAATTGTTTTGATGGGTCCGGCGGCAATCAAATTAACCCTGATATTATCTTGACCAAGATCGCGGGCCAAATACCTGGCCAGTGACTCATAGCCGGCTTTTGCTATCCCCATCCAGTCATATCCCGGCCAGCTAACGCTGGCGTCGAAGTCCAGCCCAACTATGGAAGCGCCTTGTGATTCGCGAAGTGACGGCAAAAAAGCCTGGGTTAAGGCTTTGAGGGAATATGTGGAAATATGCAGACTCAAAGAGACGTCGTCCCAGTCCGCCTGAAACATCCCCTGACCGAGACAATTGGCCGGAGCATAACCTATCGAATGTAAAAGTCCGTCCAGTCGACCGTACTCTTTTGCCACATAAGTTCCGGCTTCGTCCAGTTGCTCTTGAATCGTAACGTCAATTTCGAGCACTTCGGGGTTTGTCTCCAACTTTGTCGCCGTTCTCTTGGTTATTGAAAGACCGCGTCCAGCCCCGGATAAAATGATCCTTGCCCCGCTTTGCTCGGCCATTTTTGCCACTTTGAAAGCCAGAGAATCTTCCGTGAGGACACCTGTAATCAATATCGTTTTGTTTCCCAACATATTCATAGTCATAATATCTATCGCGTTTCGAGAGCTTTGTTTTAAGTTATGACCGGCAAAATAGGAATTGTTGAGATAATGTTAAATTGTAATATATTTGCCTGCTTCAATCCCACCGGTGGGCTACTGTGCTATTTATAGAACCTTAGATGAATTTCCGGCCGAAAAAGTCAGGCCAGGATTTTAAAGTTTGCGAGGAAGTATCTACTTTATAAGTTGTTAATTCTAAATTCGGTTATTCTCCCGGTCATTCTGTCGTTTAAGTAGTTGAAAGCGTAGTTTTTAAATTATGACATGTCAAAAAAAAGTATTTAAAAATTCTCCTTTGGGAAGGTTTTGATGTTAGCTCCGGTACCTCAGAACGAGGCTCAAAGGCTGGCGACTTTGTACGCATTGGATCTGCTTGATAGAGAATCACACCCCAACCTTGAGCGTTTATGTAGGGTGGCGCGAAAATTTTATCAGGTCGAGATGGCATCGGTCACATTGATAGATTCCGAAGTGCAGAGATTTTTGGCGACGGATGGTTTCAGCCCGGATCCGATTCAGCGCAATGCCTCGTTTTGTGCGCACGCTATTTTATCCAAGGAAATCATGATAATACAAGACACCTTGGATGACGTCCGCTTTTTCGACAATGACTACGTAATAGGTCCCCCGGGAGTGCGTTTTTATGCCGGCAAGCCAATCTCGGCACCAAACGGAGTGATTGTGGGAACTTTGAATATAGTGGACACATCTCCCAGACAATTCGACAAACAAGACGCCGATGTACTTTTGGACCTTGCCGCTCTTGCCGAGAGTGAAGTTAAGACTTTTGCGCTAGATGTCTTTGACTCTTTGACGGGTTTGGTGAATAGACGGGGACTGCAACTCATCGCCGAGCAAACCATCTCAAGGGCGGTACGTCAAGGCGAGTATGTCAGTTTAATATACGTAGACGTGGAGACGACAAATAACAGCTCCAGACAAATGCCGAGGTTAGAGGATGATTATCTCTGTAAAATGGCTGCCGCTCTGCGGGAATGTCTAAGGGGTTCAGATGTTTTAGCGCGCTTTAGAAGTGATGAATTCGCCATTTTACTGCCCGATACTACCGTTGAACAAACAGCGGTTGTGAAAGAAAGAATACGCTCGGCCGTCAATGATTTTTTCATCTCCTACAAGGATGTTGAAAGTGTCGATATCACTATAGGGTCGTCTACGTTAGAGCCTTCGGAGAGCGATTTGAGTCTCGATCAATTGATCGAAGAGGCCAATTCTTAAAAAGCTCGTTTTCGAAATATTGCCACTTGGTAGTGTCGTGATCGGTAAAAATTGCCCGTGTTCGTTACGGCAGATCTAAGGTAACCAGGTATCTTTGTTTTGTCAGGGCTTTCTTTCGGTGATTCAGCTTCAAAATGACAAGCTGCTTTTGCCGGTTAACGTCCTGTATAGAGCTGCCGTCTTTGGATGAACGCTTTTCAAGGGATCTCCTTTGAGTTCAAGAACACAGGCCAAGGTACTTAGAATCTTGTCGATTCCCACTCTATTGCCGACCATATCGTATGCGTGCATTTGTAGACGATACAGTCTTTCGTCAAACGGGTTGGCTTTGATACCCTGTTGGATTGCCCACAAGGTGCGATCGGGGTCTTTGTATTCCAGACACCACTTACCTACCTTGATGGCGCAATTTACCACCGCTTCTTCCATCTCGGTTTGAAATCCTTCCAGTGAAATCCATTGTCCTTGAGAGAGCCCGGAAAGAGGACGTCCTTTGACAAGTTTGAGCGCATCAACGTAATTGTCGAAAGTGGGGTTATTGGCCAAGAGCTTTTTGAATACAAACCAATCGACGGTTACATCGGAGATAAAATACTTGTCGGCAATCTTACGTAATCTCGGTTTATCATCGGATCCAATCCCAAGTGCGCGTCTTGCTTCAGACAGACGATTGGCTACCGTCTGCATGGGAACACGCTTATCTGGCCATAAAGCCGTTGCCCAGATATTGCTGCTGGCACCTTCTGGGTGTAGTGCTAGATAAATCACTAATTCTGACAATCGCGGACTGTGGTCAAAGTTGAAGTAACTGCCGATTATGCTGACGGAACCGAGAAGGGAGACATAGAGCGGCTTGTATTCTCTATGCCGCTCAGAAAATACATATATAGCTCTGTCGTCATTTTGATGCGATGACAGAGTGTCGCTTGGTGTATAAGTGGTTAGATTGATTCCCGATCCGTCTTTTTGCAGCGGGTCATTTTCGTATTGATTTGTTTTGTTAAGGTATGAGTTGAGTTTTACGGCCGTAGTGTTTTCTGCTAAATCTGTCTGAGCATCAAATAATGCATCCTGATATAGGTAGCTATGACCGCTTCGGTCTGTCAGCATCTCAAGAGGCTGATCTTGTTGTGCCTTGACACTTTCTCGGTTTTCCCAGGGCTGTCTTCGTATCTTGGCGAATATATCAAGGACGGCACCATGATGGCGCCCTTTGTCAATTCGGGGCACGATGATTAGGTCCGAACGCGAATACGAGATGATATCCAGGCTGTTTGTCGCATAGATAAAAGAGGTTATAACAGAACGGCTGTCCTCTTTCTCGGTAATGTCTTGGCCGGTATCAAAATGACATTGGCACGGTTCCGCTTTGGATTCGAAAAATACCCCTTGCCTTTCCGGTTCTCCGGTTGAATACCCGTGGTATCGATCAGGACACATACCGCCTTGACTAATCTGGCCGGATAACGGGTACCCATCGGTGAATAACGATTGGGTAAACAATAATTGCTCCCTGTGTTCTTGCTCATGGGTATTGTCGTGGAAGAAAAAAATTAAACGGAGATCTCTTGCCTCAGATGAAATCCTTTTTTTTGCAATTTGTAGACGCAACCCCTCGTCTGCGGCCGTCAAGACGGTTTCGCCAGGGTAATCTTCACCGGCTTCAAGTGGATTTTCGTAAAAAAAGTCTTTACAGCTTTTTATATCCTGAAATGGCAAAATGTTGAAAAAATCTATCGCCCAAGGATCTTCTTCTTGTCTTGAATTTATTTTGTCGCCGGTATGTTCCTCCTCCATTTCAAAGTAGGTGCTTTTCAAGTCCAAGAGAAAGCTATTATTACCCTCCGGATAAATTTCATTTTTTCCTATCGGGATTAAGTAGAATTGACATGTTTTCAGATCTTTACATGTTTTTTTGAGCGTTATAAAGATATGGGCAAGACCGGAAGCAAGAAGTTGTCGTTTTATCTCCTGACTTTGCTCACGCTCGACCAATAGCCTGATCAGTCTGGCTTGTAAGATGCCGTTTTCAAACGCAAGAAGCCGCTTATCTTGGGTGACAGAGTCGTTGTCAGTCGTTCTTTTATACGTATATGGCATAGGTATACTCCAATCAAAAATATTTTATATTCAGCAGATACTGTCTTTATCAGCTATAAAAGGCAAGAGTCAAGATATTGCAAAACACAATAATGAAGTTTGGTTAACTTCAAATTACAAACGTTTCATAATGAGATTGCAACATTAGGTCTTGCAATAAATTTTTGACAATTACAAATTGTCGGGTAAATAGTGAAGCCGTTTTGTCCGGGGAAAAGTTCTTTGTGGCGAACAACTGAGGTTGTTTCTCAAGTTAGCCTGGCTAATTACCGCTTTAGATACTTTTAGATACTTATATGGTGTCACTAGAGTGTCTTGATAAGTGGATATCAAAATATACGAACGATCTAGAGCTTTAGATGGGAGAAAAGCTGGCCTGGGTCCCTATGCCTTTATTTGGCGGCCAAAACAGTTTCCGATGTCTCAATGCCTTGGTGGCCACTGCCCGTATATAAGAGCATTGCCCAAAAGACCTGTATAAAAATAGTTAGCTTCATGAGTTAAACGGTCATATTTTCTGTCCGCTTGTTATCTGGAGCTCTGAGTTAGGCAAATATATCCCTTTTGGGCTGGATAAGAGTGACCGCTCTTGATATAGTAATAGGAGTCGTACGTGCTTATAGGAGAATTGTGACGTGGGTTTTTACCCACGTCTTTGATTTTCAGGCATGGATATTTTGAAAAATACCTGTTGAAGTGACAGATGATAAAGGAGGTGATGGTCTGTGAAACTCAGTGATCTGGTCAAAGAGATTGAACAATTTTGTTCATCACGGGCCATTCAACTCTATGACTTCGAGTTGCGTAAAGATAAGATAATTATTACCGTAGACAGCACAGACGGTTCTTTGAATTTGGATGAGCTGGCAGGAATTACCCGTTCCCTGACAGACTTGATCGATCAAAATAGCGAGGGTTCGATCGGCGATTTTGAATCGGATGGCAAAGAAAGCTCATCGACAGAAAACAATCGGGAGATAAGCGGGTCTAACCCTAAACAATCTATGCCCGACCGATTGGTCGAAAGTGAAGGAAAAGATCCCGGGACGAAGGCCTTTCTTGTAAACACTTCCAGTGGTATCGACCGAGACGCGACGATATCGCTTGAAGACTTTACTCTAGAGGTGACTACGCCTGGGGTTGAAAGACCACTGAAGCGTCCGGAACATTTTGCCGGCGTTGTCGGCAAAAAAATAGCCATTAAATTTAAGCACAACGTTTTTTATATAAGGCGGCTTTGGGCCGTTCTGGAGCGTATAGACGGTAACACCTTGTTTCTAGGCAAAATCACAGAGACCGAGGAACAGGTTTCTCCGGGTCAATCCAAAAAGTCAAAACATACTTCGTCGAAAAATCAAGCCGTTCGTGGATCGGAAAAGATGAAGAAAGAGACTACGACTCTTTCTTCTGTTGAGAAACGGTTTGTGCGATTGCCGTTTGTTTCAGACGAGCGGGAAGTCATTTCTTCTTGGGACAATGTCACCATAACGGTTGATATAGGAAATATAGAGACAGCCCACCTTTACTTTGACTGGCGGGCGGCTCTTTCTGAAAGTAAGCTTGGGCCTGCAACCGGGGCTGTAGAGGAAGAAATATCTGATACGTCAGATTTTGATGAGGATTTCTTTGTCGAAGACAGCTTCCGCCACGATGATTTGGATGTAAGCGACGACGACGGACAAATGACCGGTTTGGGAAATCTTGATAACATGAAATATGTAGAGAATAGGGACGCCAGCGCTAGGAGAGCAGGGAATGAATAATAACTTTGATTTTTTTGAAGCCATAAATCAAATTGCGCGTGATAAGGGGATATCTGTTGACACGCTTTTAGACGCATTGGCTAATGCCCTTGTAGCGGCCTATAAAAGATTACCCAACGCTGCGGAAGAGGCTTTTGTAACCATAGATTCCGACTCGGGTGAAATTAGGGTATATGGGCAAGAGCTCGATGAAGATGGAAACGTTTTGCGCGAGTGGGACGATACCCCCGAAGATTTCGGACGAATAGCCGCCCAGACAGCCAAACAGGTCATTTCTCAAAGGATCCGCGATGCGGAGCGGGATTTGAAATACAAAGAATATGCTGGCAGAGAAGGTGACATTGTCACCGGCATTGTACAGCAAAGCGATAACCGCTACACTCTGCTTGATCTCGGCAAAATCGAGGCCTTATTACCTCAAGCAGAGCAAGTTCCCTTTGAGCGCTATGAGCACGGCAGTAGGCTGAAAGCCTATATCGTCGAAGTCAGAAAAACGGCTAAAGGCCCGCAAATAGTGGTCTCGAGAACGCATCCTGGGCTTATCAAGGGGTTGTTTGAATTGGAAGTCCCCGAGATCGCTAACGGTGTCGTGGAGATCAAAGCTTGCGCCCGCGAACCCGGGCACAGAACAAAAATAGCCGTCTGGTCTAATGACCAGAATGTGGATCCCCTCGGAGCCTGCGTTGGTCCCCGTGGTGCCAGGGTAAGAATGGTTACGAACGAGCTGCGCGGCGAACGTGTGGATATAATTCATTTTTCCAACGACCCCTTGGAATTTGTGACCCAAGCTTTGCAGCCTGCCAGCGTTCGGGAAGTGGAGCTGGACGAAGATTCCGGTACCGCTACGGCCATAGTCAACGACAATCAACTTTCTCTTGCCATAGGTAAAGAAGGCCAGAACGCCAGATTGGCGGCTCGTCTCACCGGATGGCGGATAGATATCAAGAGTGATTCCCAACTGCTCGATGAGGAAGGCGGAATGGCCAATACTTCCTGGGCCGAAGGAGAATGGATACAAAACGATCAAGGCGAGATGGTTTTTCAACCTGCCGGTGGCGGAGATGTTATTTCTCTGTCGGAATGGGAAGAGTTGTCGGGAAAATCTGATCTATCTGAATAGATAAAGCAGATACGGCGTGAGTAAAACCCAAAATAGCCCGGAAGGGATCTCCGTTGGTCCGATTCGTACGTGCATCGGCTGCCGCGGTCGCTTTCCGGTCACCGCTCTGAATCGCTTTTCTTTTACCAAGAGCCATGGATTGACCAAAGAGGCACTTACGGGCCGTGGTGCGTGGGTATGTTCCGATTCCCCCAAATGTGACGCCAAAGCTTTGAGACCGGAATTGTTGACGGCCCGTCTCAAACATGTTATAACTCAAAATATGGTTGAGAAGTACTTAGAACTCTTGCGGTGAGTTGGTAAGCAAAGCAAACTCTTATCAAAATAACCAGTATTCTAAGCTCCGGAGGTTTGTCATCTGTCACCCGGGAAAGAGATTCAATTTACGCAATCTATCGACAGCGATTTTTATAAAGTCGGAAATATCCAGCTTGAAATTCCCTGCCATCGGAAATATTGCTCTTATCCCAATGTTCTAAATTTTTGTCAAGGTTCATATCCTGCCTACATGTAGACAATGTGAGCTGGGAGCTGGGCCTGAGAGAAGCTAAAATGTTTTCTTTTTGGTTGATTTACTCATTATCATGGGTCATCAAGATTAGGGGCTTTGGGTTCTCTGGGCTGCTCACCAAATCGGGGTGTGGGGCAGGAATCCCATGGCTTTAGCCATGAGAGCTGTCAATCCGTAACCTTATCTTTTGATGGATAAAAAATCCCGCAGAGATGTGTTTATGTGCTAGCATATAAAAATAGTGCATCTTGTGATCTCAAATTGTCGGGCGGCCGCGAAAGTCAAAAAGCCTTTTATCGCTACTTGGTTTCCGAACCGTTACCGATATCGTCGGAAAGAATTTTTCTAAACAGGCCGTCGGAGTCCGAGATGCAAGGCGTCGGTAATTTCTCAAAACGCGAGCGCGCCACTTCCGCAAAATACATATTTGTATATAGAAAATGTCTACTTAATGACATGAGGAAGACTAAGGTATAGGGAAGTAAAGTAATTGGCAAGGTGATGTTTTCCGGTAGAACAGGATTTACCGAACCAAGTAAGACACAGGTTTATGTTGAACCTGTTTGAGGAGTCTAGAAGGGACTGACCAGGCAGTTGGCTAAAAGGATTCGCGTATACGAGCTGGCGCGAGAACTCGGTATAGATAATAAAGGGGCACTCGATCTTTGTATTTCACTTGGTATTGAAGTAAAGAGCCATTCTTCTTCCATAGAAGACGCTCAAGCGGATCGGGTGCGACGCAAAGCTGAACGCGAAGGTATAAAAAGAGAATATAACGAGGCAGAGCAAGAAGCGGTTTCTGTCTCCGATCCCCCCTCTCAGACTGCTCCCTCAACCCTTTCCGATGTCGTAGGCGACATCGAAAGAAAGGGAGAAAACATCAAGTATCCAGCTGCTTCAGGGACGAAAAAGTCTCCAACGAAGTTAAAAAGCGAAGCGGATACAGACAATGTTTCTTTGACGACGGAAACGGTTCGTCTTGACAAGTCTACCGCTGATGGGTCTCAAACTGAGACTCAGACGCAACCACCGGATACATCCGGAGAACACAGCAAAGTCATAAGAAGCCGTCCGGCCAGTGAACTGTCTGAATTGTCCAGGCAGCGAAGTTCTTTTCAAAATCCGTTTGCCCAGACTGAAGAGGACAAAAGAAATTCATCTCCCGCAGCCTCTCCACATCTAAAGCACAGCTCTTCCCCGGCGTCTCCGCGGGTAAACTCTGACACCAAGATACATCAGCGCCCCGGGGAAAAAGCGGGGGATAGAACTCACCAACCCAAGCCATTTATGGGATCTTCTGGTAAACCAATTCCACCTCCACCTGGTTCGCATCCGAAATCTCTTTCGGGCAAACCAATTCCGCCTCCACCTGGAATGGGCGGGCGGGCGGTAGCGCCCAAACCGAATGTCGCCCCGGCCCAAGGTTCTTCGCCGGGCCAAGGGCAGAGGTACAACAATTCCAACAGATCTTTCTCCACCGAGGGTCGTTCTCCCGCCGGTGGTAACAGGGGGACGGCTTCGCCTTCCTCCAGGCGTCCGTCATCTCCTGGTGCTCCACGCCAGTCAGGTCCCGGTGCTTCCGCACCCGGATCCTCCAGGCCTTCCTCCGGTTTTTTTGGTCAGCGCTCGACACCTCCCTCCCCTCCCGCTTCTCCGGGCGGATTGGGTTCGCGCGGCGGACCGGGAGCCCGTTCGGGTAGACCGCCGCAGAAAAAATCTCAGCGTCGAAGGAGAAACGTAGAAGAGCTGGAACCTATACAGGTAATGGCTTACGCTCCGTCCAGCGCTCCGATTCCGGATGGAGAAATAATTATAGAGCGCGGTTCTACTCCCCAGGAAGTGGGGCCGAAATTAAACAGATCGGCCGGAGATGTCATCCGCTTTTTGTTTTTACAAGGGGAAGTGGTCACCGCCACGCAGTCTTTAACCGATGAAATGATCGACCTGTTTGCCCTTGAGCTCGGTGCCAAGGTAACTCTTGTCGATCCGGGTGAAGAGCAAGAAGCGGTGTTGCAAGCGAAATTCTTTGCAGATGACGACGAGGAAGAATCGGTCGACATCAGGCCGAGGCCGCCTGTGGTAACTGTTATGGGTCACGTCGACCACGGTAAAACGCTTTTGCTCGACAGAATCAGAAACGCCAATGTGGTACAGGGAGAAGCCGGCGGAATAACCCAGCATATCGGCGCTTACCAAATCATTAAAAATGATCAGGCAATAACTTTTATCGATACTCCCGGACATGAAGCGTTTACGCAGATGAGAGCCAGGGGTGCCCAGGTAACGGATATCGTTATTTTGGTTGTGGCTGCAAATGACGGGGTTATGCCTCAGACAATAGAAGCGATCAACCATGCCAAAGCAGCCGAGGTGCCGATCATCGTGGCTGTCAATAAGATTGATAGGGCCGATGCCGATCCCACCAGGGTATTACAGCAACTCTCCGAATACGGTTTGATGGCCGAATCTTGGGGCGGGGACACGATAACCGTTGAGATTTCCGCTCTGCAAAACCTCGGCATAGACGATCTGTTGGATCAGATTTTGGTTTTGTCGGAAGTGTTGGAACTGAAATCCGCTTACGACGGCAGGGCCAGAGCCACGGTACTGGAATCCAATTTGGATATAGGACGTGGCCCCGTTGCCACGGCTATAGTACAAAGAGGTACCTTGAGGATAGGAGATCCCATAGTAGCGGGATCCACCTGGGGTAAGGTAAAAGCGATCATCAACGATCAGGGTGATCAGATCAAAGAAGCTTTTCCGTCTACGCCCATCCAAATTCTCGGTCTTTCCCAGCCACCGGCAGCCGGAGACGATATCAGAGTGACCGGAGATCTGGCAACGGCCAAGACGATAGGTGAGCAGAGAGAACAGCGGGCGCGCCTAGCCGGTCACAACCAGGGGATGATTACCGGTTCCGGCGTGAAATTGGAAGATATTTTCGAGCAAATACAACGCGGGGAAGCCGCCACTTTGACTCTGGTACTGAAAGCCGATGTCCAGGGATCTTTGGAGGCCGTAACGGAATCTTTGCGCAAGCTGGAGCGCGAAGATGTCAAGATCGTGTTTGTCCAAAGAGGGGTCGGCGGTATTACCGAAAACGACGTTCAACTTGCGGCGGCATCCAGAGCCAGTATCTTAGGGTTTAATGTCAGACCCAGCAGGCAGGCCAGAGAGCTGGCCGCTTTGCAACACGTGGAGATCAGAACTTATGAAGTTATCTACAAGCTGATCGAAGAAATAGAGTCTGCCATGCTTGGTATGTTGGCTCCGGTCTACGAAGAAGTCGTCACCGGTGACGCCGAAGTGCGCGAGATCTTCAGAGTGCCGCGCATAGGCGCCATAGCCGGGTGTTATGTTCAAAACGGCACCATCACGCGAGGCTCAAAAGTGAGATTCTTGCGGGACGGCGTGATTATCTGGAAAGGCACGATCAACTCCTTGAGGCGTTTCAAAGAAGACGTACGAGAAGTCCAAGCCGGATTTGAGTGCGGAATAGGCCTCAGCGATTTCTCGGATTTGAAATCAGGTGATGTCATAGAGACCTACGAAGATAAAGAAATCTCGCGTACTTAATAAGGACCGAAATGGCAAGGAACCCATCTCAACGCAGTTTCCCGAGGGCAGAGAGACTGTCATCTCTTTTTGCTGAAATACTGGCAGAGGAAATAGAAAGAATTGCCTACATAGATGATCGGGTATTTTTAATTACGCTAACCGGAGTAGAGGTCGACCCTGACATCCGGCATGCCACGATTTTTTTCAATTCACTGACCGATGAACAGTATGAACTTCTCGATGAATATAAAGCCCGTCTGAAATCGGCAATTGCGTCCAAGACAAGATTAAAGAGAATCCCGCAACTGAAATTCGTCGTTGACCCCGCTATAGAAGGCGGAAATAAAATCGATACGGTGTTGCAAAAAATAGTGATACGCGATGAGATTGTGGTCGATAAAGAAAATTATAAGAATCTATAAATTGACCTTTCCCATGACCTGCTTATATAGACATCTACAAATTCGCCATGCCTGACGCTCATCTAGACGGGGTCGCTGTGATTGACAAACCGCCCGGGATGACGTCTCACGACGTCGTCAATTATTTAAGAAGAGCTCTCGGGACAAAAGCGATAGGTCATGCCGGGACCCTGGACCCGGATGCAACCGGAGTTTTGATTCTAGCCGTCGGTAGGGCCACAAGGCTCTTGCGGTTTATCCAATCCCAGAAGAAAACTTATCTGGGTAAAATTCATTTCGGGGCACAGACCTCTTCTTTGGATTCTTCCGGCGAGCTTTTGGAAGCATTTGACATGACGGAGGTATCAAAGAGCGATATATCTTCGGCTATGTCTCACTTCCTCGGGCGGATAGAACAATTGCCGCCCATGGTTTCCAGTGTAAAAGTAAACGGAGTGCGGTTACATAAACTTGCCAGGCAGGGATTGGAAGTGGAGCGCAAACCGAGAGAGGTTGAGATATATGACTTCTCTCTGACCGATATTGAATACGGACAAGACCAGGGTATATATTTTCAAAATACAACCGGCTTAGATCCCTATCCCGCCGGTCCGACCGTCAGCGTAAAAGTTACCTGCTCGAGTGGAACATATATCAGATCTCTGGCAGATGATCTGGGCAAATTACTGAAAGGTGGGGCTTTCCTTTCCGACTTGCGCCGTATATCTTCGGGGAACTTCGACATCTCCGAATCGCTTCAATTGGAAGAAGTCTCAGCCGATAAGCTACTGGCTCCCTTGAGACTTGTAGATTTTCTACCCAAAGTGACAGTCCCGGCCGATCTTTTACTTGACGTGACTAACGGAAAAGTATTTTACTCCCATGAACTTTCCCACCAAGGGTCCGGCCCATGGGTTCTCTTGAAAGAAGACGGAGAGCTACTGGCTGTATATGAGTCGTACAGAGACGAGGCGATCAAGCCGATTATGGTCTTACGTCAATATGAAAAAGATGTATGATCCGAAAAGCGGAATCAAACGTAGGATAAATACTGCCAGATGACTAATAATTCCAAAGCAAAGACCGGTGGTTTGGTAGCCGTAATAGGCACTTTTGACGGCGTTCATCGCGGGCATAGATACTTGATAGATCAAGCTCTTGATTACTATAAGAATTATACGGCCGATCCCTATGGTGACTCTGGTATCAAATCCGATTTAAGATGCGGAGTCATCACGTTTGACAGACATCCGGCTTCTGTATTGCGGCCCGGGCTTGAGCCCTTGCAACTGACGGACTTGGAAGAAAAAATCAATCTTCTGATGGATACCGGAATTGACGAGATGTGGGTCATTAAATTTGATATGCACACTTCACAATTGACAGCCCGGGAGTTTGTCACCGATATCTTATTGGATAAGCTCGGTGTTTCTGCTTTATTTGTGGGAGAGAATTTTCGTTTCGGATACCGCGCTGCGGGAGATGTTCAATTGCTTACCCAACTTGGCGAGGAGCTCGGATTTCATTTCGGTCACGTTCCTCTCTTGATGGATGAAACTCTGAGAATGACAATTTCTTCGACAAGTATCAGGACTCTCATATCGTCAGGTGATATCAGCGAAGCAAACCGACTGCTTGGTCGCTCTTATAAAATTAAAGTCTTTCCTTACGCCACGGCAGATGATTCGATCATCTGCCGCTGCTCTTTTGCACCGGCTCTGCCGGCTTTTGGCTCCTATGCGGGCTCTCTTTCCTTGACGGAAGCAATTTTGGAAGGGACAAAAGCAGATTCGGAAAATGTGGATGTGCCCGGAAATAATCTGATCTATATTTCAAGAGATTCATTTTTTAAAAAAGCCCCGAAAAAAGGTGCCGGAGCCGGTGTATCTTTTGATAACTTAAAAGTCACACCGATCCCAAGCGGTTCTTGGTCTGGCTATGAGTTGATTTTGGGAAAACAAATACCTATTTCCTCTGATCCTGATTACACGGACATACAAGACGGCTTAGCGGAAAATGAAGCTCAAGGCGACACGGCTACCTCCGATAACTTTCAAGCCGGTTTTGGGCTAAACAATTATAAATTTATTCGAATCGATAACCTCAGAACCGATGCGATGTCGGAATTGAAAAAAGTGGTTTTTACCGCAGACGGCCAGTTGAGGAATGGGTTTGAATCCTTTGTGGAGCTAAAGCACCGCTTGAGCTAACAAGATTTGCCAAAATTCGATTTGGGCGGTAGGTTTGATAGTCGCAATTGCTTGAGATGTCCAGAGAGTAATTTCTTCTTCTCAAAAGAACCTAAAAGCCCGCGCCAGCGTAGCTATCTGATCAGGGTTAGTATAAAGGTGCTACGAGATCTAAGGAGTGACTAAATGCCGGTCCATTATCATCACAAAAATCAAAACGAAATTTCTTTTACCCCAATATACGCACTCGACAGCGAAGTGAGAACCCTTCCCAGAGATAAGATGCCCGATCGCATATTGGATCCAAAGCAAGCTTCACAATTTATTACAGATCAGCTCTTGCTGGATGGGCAAGCAAAATTGAATCTGGCCACATTTGTCACCACATGGATGGAACCGGAAGCGGCTCAATTGATAGCAGATTGTGCCAATAAAAATATTATCGATAAAGACGAATATCCTCAAACAACTGAAATTGAAAAAAGGTGTATTAATATTATCGCTAATCTATGGCACGCCCCACAGTCTTTATCAGCGTTGGGGTGCTCTACGGTCGGCTCAAGCGAGGCTGCCATGTTGGCAGGCCTGGCTCTGTTGTTTAACTGGCGTAAAAAGCGGTTGAGTAAAAATTTAGACATATCACATCCGAATCTGGTTATGGGAATCAATGTCCAAGTGTGTTGGGAAAAGTTCTGCCGCTATTTTGATGTGGAACCTAAGTTTGTTCCCATGGAGGGAGACAGGCGTATGCTGACACCCGATCAAATCCCTTCATATGTGGATGAAAATACCATCGGAGTCATCGCCGTAATGGGATCGACGCAGGACGGCGCCTATGAGCCGGTTGAGGCTATTTCCAAGTCACTGGATGAGATGTATCAAAACACCGGTCTGGACATAAAAATTCACGTCGATGCCGCTTCCGGCGGTTTTTTTGCCCCTTTTGTCCAACCAGATATCAAATGGGACTTCCGGGTTGACAGAGTCGTTTCCATCAATGCCTCCGGGCATAAATACGGTCTCGTCTATCCCGGTATCGGCTGGGTGCTATGGCGCCATAGCGACAATTTGCCCGAGGAACTGGTTTTTAAGGTAAACTACCTCGGAGGTGAAATGCCGACTTTCTCTCTCAATTTTTCAAGATCCGGTGCACAGGTTGTGGGGCAATACTACCAATTTATCAGGCTGGGCTACGAAGGCTATAGTGCCGTTCATAAAGGATGTGCCGAGATCGCCACATATTTGAGCTCGGAAATAGAAAACCTGGGCGTCTTTGATCTTCTCACTTACGGAAATGATTTGCCGGTATTTGTCTTTAAGCTAAAAGAAGAGATAGATAACTATAGTGTTTTTGATATTTCCACCCAATTGCGAAAATATGGTTGGCAATTGCCCGCGTACTCATTTCCCAAAAACTTAGAGGATGTTTCCGTGTTGCGGATAGTGGTGAGAAACGGATTTGACAGAGATTTGGCAGCCATGTTGATCGATCATTTGAAAGACGAAGTTGCCAACCTTTCCGGGAGGTCAAAATCAGTTACCGACATCTCCGCTACCATGGGTCAAAGCTTTCACCACTGACATAGAACATCTTATGTCGGCACCGGCCGCAAACGAACCTTGTTCGTTTTTTAGTAAGCGCCTGAGTAAATTGTAATCCGTGAAAACATTTACTTTATGGGGGATGTGTTTTCGCTACTTGTCGCCATCCAATCATTTCGTTTGGAGCTACAGAGATCGGAGGCAAATGCCATACATCCAGACAGCATATTGATTTATGACGATTCCGGCGGCGCCTCATTTTTAGCCAGAAGAACTTTTATTTCATCAAGTTTTGACATCAAAGTCTCCAGACCTCCCGGGGTCTCAAGGTCAAGATAATCCCTGATGGTTTCCGCATCTTTGAAGGTTTCCACCGATCTTGCATCGGCGGCTATACTTTGCACATTTTGCCCGACCATAATGACGCTCAATAGGACCAACTGGAGAAAAGTCTGGGCAATCCAGGCTATTATTCCTTCGCCGGATGGCTTCAGAGCGGCGGGAAGACCAAGAAGAGCTATAATCGTAAAAAGATATGCACACCACATGGTGCCGACGATGCTGGTGACGAATACGGCTATTTTGGCATTAAAACCGTCGACTTCTTTCATGGCCAATTTGAGGGAGGAAAGCGAAGGATGTAAAGCGCGGGATAAATGATCTCTGGTGCGTACGGGGTGATGACCTACGTCCTTTTTTATCACTTGATAACTCCAATCCTGTTAGGGGCTTTCTCTGTCTCTATCATAGGTGAATAGAGATCATACATAAATATAAATCGATATATTTATCCCACCTCCGAGACTGTAGATCTTGATGAGTTTTGGATAGGTAACCTCTTACTATCTGGAACAAAATCAAATTTACCGCAACAGGCAATTCTTTTGACAAGAGAGAATATGTTGTGGCAGTTTTGTAAAAAATACACTACGTTATGACATCTAGTGCCATTTTATAGTAGTTGGTAGATACTTTTTAATACCAGATACAAGATATTTTGAAAATAAAAATCTCTCGGTTTTATTTATAGAAATTTGGCTACAAAAAAATTCCAGGCGCGATGTCGCAAATTTCTATTTGCTGTATATACTAAATCTCAAGACTAAATTGAGCCATGACATATAATTACGTATCGATGTATTAATACGTATAAATGTATTAATACGTAGTCATATATCATGATTTGGATATTACTTGGAGGGGAAATGAAACGTCTGTTAGTGTCGCTTTTTCTGTCATGTGCCATAGCTCTGCTCACGGCTCCTCTTGTGGCCGGTGCGACCACCGCTATCCATGTGAGAACCGGAAATACAATAAGTGCGTCGAAGGCATTGCCCTTTGGTTCTCATGATCTCGGGCGGGTTTTGGTTTTATCAGATCGAGGGTTTGGCCGGCAGAAGGTCGTCGTCGATAGTGCATATGGTTTTGAGCCGGAAAGCCATGTAGTATTGACGGCAAGTACGACAGCAAAAAACTCTTCCGCAAAAGATTCCCGTTCATCAAAAAGAGATGCGAAATCTAAAACCAAGAAAAATACCTCATCTAAGAAAAAGACATCTACGAAGAGAACCTCCAAAAAGAGCGATAAGACCTCTAAGAAGCCTACAAAATCTAAAACCGGCAGGTATGTTCACTCCAAGAAAAAAGCCGTCAAAAAAGGCGATAAGAAAGTAAAGAAGTCTACAAAATCTAAAACCAAGAAAAATACCTCATCTAAGAAAAAGACATCTACGAAGAGAACCTCCAAAAAGAGTGATAAGAAAACCCGGAAAAAATCAAGCAGTAGCGTAAAAAGGAAGACTACCGTACCCAAGACAACGACATCTAAGTCCTCTTCGACAAAGTCCATCGACAAAAAGACATCAGGGCATACATCTTCCGGTAATCATTCCACTCCCACAACCACCACCCGGGCAGTCTCCGTGAAGAAAACTTCTCCGACGACAACTTTGACAAAGCCTGCAGGCGGATCTATATCGGGGCAAAAAGTACTCTTTAAATATTCGGGAACCAAGAGCATCATTACACCCAGCTTTTCCGTACCACCGGGTGGCTGGAATCTCAAATATAGCTACACCTGTAATCCGGCCGGCTCTCTGTTGCAATTTACCGTATATCAAAACAAAGAGTTAGATGTCAATGATTTGGGACCTGATATAGAAAACCAGGGTGTCGGGCAAGGTATCAGTTCTTACTACGTCGACAACGGAAATTTTGATATACATGTTGCAAATTATCACTGCAGTAAGTGGAGCCTTACCGTAATTGAAAAGTAGATCAACGGTTAAGCTATAGAGATGAAAGTTTTCATATCTAGGTGGGGAAAAGAAATTTCTACCACTCCCGGCGTCTTTGTGGATTTGAGTTGAGAATATAATCGGGGAAATCTTGGCACCTCTTTTGATTCTGAGATTTCTCCGATTGTGCATGTTGTATCGGCCTTGATTTGCTAAAGCATACATGATAGCGCAACGGCACTATCATGTCCGATCTTTTCAGGGACTTTTATTGCCCAGATAAATCTTTTGGATCGCTGCCCGACCCCAGAAGGCTTGCTTTGCTGTAATGATGTATTATATTGATAAAGATTGATAGCTGTATAGTATCGGTCAAGTGTGTTTTTTGCTCCTCTTTACATATTTGCCGTCTATTTCAAGTCTACGCTCCGTTCATGGCCTACGATAGTTAACGTGACACAGAAACAACGTAGACTGACAAACTATCTGACGAATTGGTGGACCAATAAAGCCGACTCCTTCTCAAAAAACGCCGAAGGTCCGCAAATTGTCGACATCGAGTCATTGACTACTGAGTTTAAGCACGACAGAGCTTTTAGAAAATTGCAGCTGACGTCACCGGGCGGTCTGCCTGATTTTGAAGTACTGTTTAATATCGTCAAGTCCCTTGCCCCATCTCCCACGGACGAAGAGGCAACACTGATCGCTACCGCATTACTAAGAGTGGACAAAGGAAGTAAAATGTTGAGAAAGACAACCGTTCTTGGAGCTGTACTGACCGTTGTGGCTTTGAGTATAAGAAATATTCTACGAGGTAGATAGGCATTTATTAGTTGGGGGAGGGATATTTAGCAGAAAGCAATTCGTTGCTTGACGGAAATAATATAACTTTACCGAATTTTATCACCTCGATAAGAATTCTACTCGTGGCCGTTTTCTCTTTGACTCTGCTGGCTTTTGATGCCAGAGTTGCGGCGGTTGTGGTGCTGATGGGTATAGGTATAACGGATTTTCTGGACGGCTTTCTGGCGAGAAGACTGGGGCAGGTCAGTAATCTCGGTAAGCTTTTGGACCCGGTAGCTGACAGACTGGCAATCTTAGTTTGTGTATCCACATTGGCGGCGACAAGTTTTATGCCTCTTCCTCTGGCAGTGGTCGTTCTGGCCAGGGAGCTTTTGATTAGTATCTCGGCTGTGGCTATGATGTTGAAAAAGATGAAGCTCGTGGAAGTGAGTTTTTTAGGGAAAGCGGCTACTTTCGGCTTGTATCTTTCTCTCCCTCTCTTCTTGTTCGGCTATGGCAATTCCGGTTTTGCTAACGTTACGACAACTACGGGAGAAGTGCTGGCGACGGTTTCTGTAATAGGCATGTTTATTGCCACGTTTAATTATGCAAGGGAAGTTTTTGTACGCAAATAAAGCACAATCCGTTCTGTTCGGGTCGCTAATTTGGCTGGTAGCAAAATATTTTGTAACAAAGTCGCAACGCTTCACTTTCTGCTATAGAAGACTTAAAAGGATGACCAATTGCTATTATGTAGGGTAAGAATGCTATGGATTTAATTACTTTTTGCGGACAAAATAGATGAAAGTTGTGATGATGGCCGGTGGTGAGGGAACGCGTTTACGCCCCCTCACGACCACTCAGCCAAAGCCCATGTTGCCTCTGGCCAACAGGCCTATGGCGGAACATATCATCAATCTTCTCAAGAAGCACGGTTTTACCCAAATTATCATTACGGTAGCTTTCATGGCGGAAAGCATAAGACGCTATTTCGGGGACGGCAGTGAATTCGGAGTCGAGATTATCTATGCCACGGAAGAAAACCCCCTCGGAACTGCCGGCTCCGTGGGCAATATCAGGGATTTACTGGACGAGCGATTTATGGTGATATCGGGTGATGTACTTACCGATATCGACCTCGGCTCTCTACAGGAGTATCACGAATCGACCAATTCAATATGCACTCTTGCCCTAAAGAGAATGGAAAATCCCCTCGAGTTTGGGATTGTCATTACCGACGAGGATGGCAAAATAGAAAGATTCCTGGAAAAGCCAAGCTGGGGACAGGTCTTTTCCGATACCATCAATACCGGTATCTACATCTTTGAGCCCGAGGTGTTTGATTGGATTCCCAAAGATAAAGTAGTTGATTTCTCCGGGGAAGTATTTCCAAAGATGTTGGAAGACGGCGCCCGTATGTACGGATATATTGCGGACGGCTATTGGGAGGACGTCGGTACCCTGGAGACTTATCTGACCGCCCATCATCACATTTTGGAAAAGCGTGTTGATCTTGAAATAAGCGGTTTTACTTTGAGAGAGGACGTTTTCGTTGGTGAGGGGGCGGAAATAGACCCGACAGCGACTATTTCCGGCCCGGCCTTGATCGGTCCGAACTGCAGGGTTGGGCCAGGTGTAACATTGGGGCCTTATTGTGTTTTGGGTGCCAACGTACGCATCGGAGCGGGTTCCGATTTAGAGCGAACCATAGTTTATGACAATTGCTATATCGGTGATGCCGTCACGGCCAGATTATGCGTGATAGGACGCTCATGTGAAATACGCTCAGGGTCACACTTAGGTGACGGGGTGATTCTGGGAGATGTATGTCAGATCGGGGAGCATGCCATTATAGGCTCCGGAGTCAAAATCTACCCGAATAAAATGGTTGAGAGCGGGGCGGCCGTCAATTCTTCCATCGTATATGAGACAAAAGCAACGCGCAATTTATTTACCCAAGTAGGTGTTGTGGGGTTGGCAAATGTCGACCTCTCGCCGGAATTGGCGACCAAACTTGCTCTTTCATATGCCTCTACTATATTGAAAGGTTCTACCGTCATCGTCTCCAGAGATTCGAGCAGGGCGGCTAGGATGTTGAAGAGAGCTATTATGGTCGGGCTCAATTCGGCCGGTCTCCACGTGGAAGATTTGGAAGTTGCCACCATCCCGATGACCAGATTTCAAATTCGCTCTGGTTTGGCGCACGGCGGCATCACGATACGTTTGAGTACCAGAGATCCTCAGGCTGTCATAATTCGCTTTTTTGATTCCGATGGAATTGATCTCGATGAGACGGCGCAGCGGAAAATAGAAAGGGTCTTTTATCGTGAGGAGATGCGCCGGGTACTGGCCAATGAGATCGGAGATATCGAATTTCCCGGCCGTACGGTGGAAGCTTATACGACGGCTTTGTCACAGCATGTCAACTTGGTATCGATCAGAGCGGCAAAATTTAAACTTATCCTCGATTACGCTTCGGGGACGGCCAGTTTTTTGATGCCAAATATCTTGGCCAAACTCGGAGCCGATACCTTGGTAGTCAATCCGGTGGCTTCGACAATCGGGGTTTTGAGTTTTGACAGGATAAGACACGGGGAGAGAATATCGGAATTGGTCAAAGCTTCGGGTGCCAATCTGGGGGCGATTATCGACCCCGAAGGGGAGACGCTTACTTTGATAGACGACAAAGGGCGTATGCTGACCCCGAACCAACTGATGATGTGCTTTTCGTACTTGGTGGCCAGCAAATTTGCCGATGCCAGAATAGTGGTTCCCATCAGTACCACGTGGGCGATCAACCAATTAATGACCGATCTCGGAGCTACGGTCATCTGGTCCAAATTGGGATCGGCTCATTTGATGGACGCGGCTATTTCAGAGCAGGCGCACTTTGTCGCCGACGCCAACGGTGGATATGGATTCCCCGGTTTCTTGCCGGCTTTTGACGCCGTGGCCAGCCTGCTTTACTTGCTTTCCATGCTGTCGGAGTCAGATACGATGCTTTCAAGTTTGCTTGACAAGATGCCGGGTATGAAAGTCATGCACCAAGAAGTATCTACGCCGTTTGAGCAAAAAGGTGCTTTGATGCGAACTTTGCTTGCCGACCTAAAAGACGTCGGTGAGGTGGTCTTGGTAGACGGAATCAAAATCATAGACCCCTTAGGCTGGGTGCTGGCTGTGCCCGACTCTCAGGAACCGGTGACGCATGTTTTTGCCGAGAGCACAACCGAGGCAGATGCGATCAAGAGGCTCAACAAATTAGTTAAAATCATAGACAAAATAGTTACAGGTGCAACTACATAATTTATCTTTTGTAAGATGTAATATTTTTCACATACCGGTTTCTTGCAAGCGGTTTTTTCTTTTGGCGTCGGGTTTACGGAAATATTTCCTCAGATAAGTTTGGCTAATGTGTTTTTAAAAACCGTCAGCCCTGTTTGATTCAGACCGCTTCTTTTTCCGTAGAGACAGTCCGTGTCGCTAGAGCGGTAATTTTTAAAAAGGACTCTCAAGGGACTTTGTTCTCGGTGCATT
The DNA here is from genome assembly GCA_021798275.1 of Actinomycetes bacterium. Classification (GTDB taxonomy): domain Bacteria; phylum Actinomycetota; class Acidimicrobiia; order Acidimicrobiales; family Bog-793; genus JAJZMK01. The sequence goes on from JAJZMK010000011.1 coordinate 40,024, forward strand.
TTGATTTGAAATCTGAGTTGCCAAGCAAGAGTTGCAAAAGCAATTGAGACCGAAGTCAGAATTGCAACCGTCTCGGCAAAAATTATCTTTCGCCGGATGAAAGTCGCCGGGCGGTCAAGTAAGATAGTGCAATGACGGTTCCAAGCAATTTACATTACACCAAAGATCACGAATGGGCCGATTTTGAAAACCCAGCCCGCGTCCGTATCGGACTCACCGATTTTGCTCAGAAAGCTCTAGGCGATATAGTTTTTGTCGAGTTGCCGAAGATCAATACCGAGGTAAAGTCCGGGGATATGATCGGGGAAGTGGAGTCGACAAAATCAGTTTCTGAAATTTACTCACCGGCAAACGGTAAGGTGATAGAGGTAAACGACAAGTTGTCCGACACACCCGAACTGATCAATACCTCCCCTTATACCGAAGGATGGGTATGTGTCTTAGATTGCGGTAATTCAGACGGGGCAGACGGCCTTCTCTCTTCTGACGAGTACTCTTCCCTGATACAAGATTGAGGTTGTAAAGTGACGGAGAACAATTCATTGCAATGTAGCGTATGCGGTTACAGAAACGATTTGAGAGCCAATTTTTGTTCTTCATGTGGGGCAGCGATACCAAAGCCGACAGACACTACCGTAGTCTTTTCGCCGGATAGTTTTTTTGAGGATCAGTCCGAAGCCGCTGATGCCTTGGCGGTCATTTTAAACACGAAAGCACCGAGTGCCGTTTTAGTGATACAAAAAGGCCCGGATGTCGGACTTACCTATGTTTTGGACAAAGATAAGACAACCGTGGGTAGAAGTACCGATAGCGATATTTTCCTTGACGACATCACCGTCTCCAGGAACCACGCCGTTATTTTGCGTTCCAAAGTCGAAAATAAATATTCTTACACGATAAAAGATGTCGGATCTTTAAACGGCACCTATGTCAATAGAAATAGAATAGAGGAAATCGAACTGGTGGGAGGTGACGAGGTGCAGGTGGGTAAGTTTAAACTGGTCTATGTGGCGCCACAACCCAATTGACCGCAGAGCAGGTTGAAAGAGGCTACCTTTCGATAGGCGACGTACTTGAGCTCTTGGTCGAAGATTTCCCCGATGTCACTATTTCGAAAATAAGATTTTTAGAAAGCAAGGGTCTGATTTCCCCGGAAAGAACTCCGTCTGGCTACCGGCGCTTTTATGATTCAGACGTAGCCCGTCTAAAGTCAATTCTGCTTCTCCAAAAAGAGCACTATCTGCCTTTGGACGTGATCAAGTACAGGCTTGACAACAATGGTATTTACAATATACCTGTACATTCACAATTGAGTCTTTCCCTTTTCCCACAAGAGCAAACCGGCTTGGATGAAGCTTCCGCTCACCAAGTCCCGGATAAAACAGATTCCGGGATGCAAACAGCAGACACCACGTCATATGATACTTTGGATAAGCCGGACGACTCTTACCGCTCAGGCAGGTGGTATCCTGATGAAAAAGGCTCTTTTGCAGGCGATGAAGTTTTCTCTCATAACCAAGATCATGGATCCATAGATGATGGAACAACGGGCGACGATTATTTAAATCAATCAGAGAGAACTCCACTATTTATTCCTGAGAACTCACAGGTCGGCAAAGATCGATTTGATCAAGGAAATGGCAATATAAATATCGATAGGAACGACATTGATGATGTAAGTATTGACGATGACAATTTATCATATGTAAAGTCAGTCGATGCGATTCAAAATACCTCTTCCGATCGACCTTACGTGTCGTCTAAGCAGGGCCAACAAGATCTTAGGGTAGCTACAGATATCCTAAAGAGGCAAAATACCGATGGACGTACTTCTGGCGGCAACCGCAATAATCAAGATGCCGCCGTTTATAATATACCGATCCGTCAAAACAATCACATTTTACCAACCTCCGAAGAATATTCTTATAAGATCAGACGAAGTGGCGCTAAACCTGCCGATACGGACAGATTTGCCGGAGTTAAAACTCCTTCCGGCGTCATGAAAAGCTCTGATTTTCCACAGCCGCTTACAAAATCACGGGTCGTAGATAGCGTAGATAAAGACTACGGGAGAAAATCCACGGGATCAAAGACCCAAACAGATTCTTTTGAAGCCAAGCCTCCTGTCGGAAGAAAAAAATCTGTTTCAACAAAAAGCTCCGCCAATAAGAAAGTCTCCCCTGACCTTGTGTCGGAAAACGACCGTTTGAATAGAGCGGAGGCGGATAAAGCGGGAGGTTTTATCAATGTATCACCCGGTTCGATGATGACGACTTATTCAAAAGAAGAATTAATTGTAGAGTCAGAGATCGATGTTCGCCTCTTTGGCGAACTGGTTGAATACGGCATAATAAAAGCCAAAAAGATTGCCGGTGAGCAGCTTTTTACTTATAAAGACGTGGAAGTTGCCAAGATAGTCGCCTCTTACAGAGCTTTTGGTATAGAACCGCGCCACTTGCGCAGTTTGAAACATGCGGCTGAAAGAGAAGTTGCCATGTATCAACAAACCATCATGCCCCTGCTGCGTCAGCGAAATCCCGATTCTAGGCAAAAGGCCGTGGACAATATGGAATTGATGGCTCAGCTCGGAAAAGAGCTGAAAGATCTCTTTTTGCGAACCGAGATAGATAACATCCTGGGAAACTCCAATTAACTTACCCCTTGAGTAAGTAGGTACTTTAAAATCTCTTTCAGTGGCTAAATAGCTAATTGGTAGGCAATAGGTTTTATAGATTTTCTCTCTTCGACGCGTCAAATTGGTACGCAAATTTTAGTAATCTATTAATGTGCTTGAAGTCAGATTAGCGGCAGTGAGAGTGGATTTACAATCGAATACGCCTGTAATTTTGCTGGAAGAAAAGCTGGATGCCAGACGGGCTCTGCCTGTCTACATAGGAGCTCCCGAGGCTACGGCGATAGCTTTAGCTCTCCAGCATGTGGAAGTTCCGAGGCCTCTTTCTCATGACTTGATGATCGATATTATTGCTGCCTTCGGCGCTCAATTGGACAAGGTAGTTGTCACGGAAGAGCGTGACGATACATACTATGCCGATATGTATATCATCGATAAAAACGGTGATGAAATCGTCCTATCCTGTCGTCCTTCCGATGCCATTGCTTTGGCAACAAGGTGCAATGCTCAAATGTATGTGACTGAAGAGCTTATGGAGCAAGCCGGCGTCATGATCGGTAGTGAAATAGAATTGGACGACGGGGAAGAGATCCTGGGACAATTTCGCGCTTTCCTGGATAATGTAAGTCCGGAAGACTTTGATATATAATTAGAAAACTTCCGATATAAAAAAAGACGTCTAAAAATCACGGTTTATAGGCTTGGAGACCTTAGACGATATGGAAAAATCAAGTTGTCAAGGTCTTCGTATTTTTTAAAATATTTTTTGATACATTGCAGATCAATTCCAAATTTATAACTATCAAAATATAACGACACTCACCGTAGTTGTCACCGATTTTCATAAGATATGTTGGATATACTGGACATGTCTGATGATAGATGCTACATTTCTAATATCTTGATTAGAAGTTTAAGTAAATCAGTATCGAGAACCGGGGTTTGATTGGTATGTATAATGAAGTTGTGGACGAATCAGGCAAGGGTTTTAGAGGACCTCAGGTATGTCAAATAGTCGGTATAACATATAGACAGCTTGATTATTGGGCCAGGACCAATTTATTGAATCCTTCCCTTGTCAAAGCCAAAGGAAGCGGTACCCCCAGGCTGTACTCCTATAACGACTTGTTGAATTTGAAGGTCATCAAGCAATTACTCGATGCCGGTATTCAATTGCGTTCTGCCAGAAAAGCCATACAATGTCTAAACGACAATAAGCAACAATTGTCGAGTGCCAATCTGGTCATAGGAGCAGATTCTACCGTCTTGATTCGGAATAACGAAGAGCTTTTAAATTTAATCCAAACCGGTCAAAGCGTTTTCAATATCCTGCCTTTGAATAACCTTCAAAGCGAAGTGGACGCAAAAATTACAACTTTAATGCCGGAATGGATGAGATCTAATGATAGCATCTCCGATCAATCCAGAAGGAATATGCATATAGCGGAGGCTTCAGGAAAAGCAGTTTGAAAAGCATTTTCCATCAATAAATTGATGGAATTCCCGATTGAATGGGAAATATCTGATCTCTTTATATTTTCTAGGCGACATAGCTGACTCTCTAGAAGGAAAAGATAAATACTTGTAGTTATTGCTATAAATCAACCGACTTTTATGGGGTATCGGAGTGAATGAGGCTCAGAGAGTAGCAGTCATTGTTTTTGGCGTGGCAAGAACCGTCCTTTAGGCAGACATTTGACGAAGTACACGCTACACCGCCAGGGTTGATTTTATTGATTTACTTACCAAGAACAGCGGTAGATGTTAACCATGCCAAAGACAGCCTCTTACTGTCTGGGTCTCATGGGCTACACTATTATCGATTTTGATAAGTGATATAGCAGCAGTCGCAGCTGTAATCACAATCAGGAAGACTATTATGATAGTTACAATAAGAGGTTTATTTGTTATCTGGTCTCAAAAACCAGTTGTTATGTTGTCTCATCTATGGTCAACTAAAAATTCTCTTTATTTTATTCATTATTTCCATGATACGAAGATGATATATGACTTCCGTAAAAGTTACTTGGCCGGCCAATAATTTTTAAATAGCTTCTCATTGTTTAACTATTTTAAATCCAAGTAAGTATCTAGGAAAAGCGTAGACGCTTGACAAATTGATATTAATCTAACGATGTTCGTTAGCAAGTAACTATGTATCAGATCGAGCAAATTTGTCTTAATTATTTAGTTCTACCAGTGCTTTTGCCCATTCTTCCACGGTTGATACCGTGGCTTGCCTAGGGAAAACCTTTTCTGTCAGAACGCGGTGTACTTCCTGGTCTTGATCTGCACAACAATCAGACAGCACAGTCAATATGAAGTCTTTGTCTGCGGCATAACGAAGTGTACTAAGGACTACACCACTAGTAGAAACACCACAAAGTATTAGGTGATTGATACCTTGGGCGTTTAGTATCATCTCTAGGTCGCTACCAGCAAAGGCACTGACTCGTTTCTTAGCAATTACCAGATCGCCATCTTCTGGCTGAATGACGGGCTGAGTTGAGTGGCTCGTTTCGTCCATTGGGATCGCAGCAAATCGCTCTCGGATAGATGCAAACATTTTATTGTTAGGGCTCATTTCAGGATAGCCTTTTCGGAAGCGTACTACAATGAAAATTACTGCTATATTCGCTTGGCGTGCGGCATCGATGGCTTTTTTAACTCTCTCGATATACTCTTTTGCATCATTGCCTAAATTGCTGACTATGCCGTTCTGTACGTCCATGATCAATAAAGCTGACTTTGACATAAAATTTTCCTTTACTTTACTACATCAACGTGTCCCAAATTATCAATCAATGTAACACTTATGTCAACCCCATAAATCGGACACGAATTTATGCTACTTTTTGATACCGTAAAAACTTCTCATATTTCCATAGAGACATAGTTAGGGGTCACTATGTCTCTAATGTTATTATAGCAAACACCTCAAGACATACTTTATAAGTCTCTCTGGAAAAAGTAGCAACGAGATGAACTAATACATAATGTTCTTGCGCACCATGTACTTGATCTATCTTATAAGTTTTTAGCGGGCCTTTAATCCGGATATATTTTTGATATGGCTTGTAAGTATCGGCAGGTAGAGAGGAATCTTAATGGGTTAGAGTTAAGTCCGGCAAATCTGGTTCCGTGTTGTCTTCGACGCTTACATCTTGGTCCACGGAGAGTTTTGATGGCCACCAGTTCCACCTGCCAAGAAGGGATGCCATAGAGGGAACGAGTAGTGTCCTGACTAAAAAGGTATCCATCAAGATACCTATTGCCAGGCCAAATCCGATATCTCTGATTTGGCTTCCGCTCGGTCCGCTTCCTCCGGCGATGGCCAATACCCCAAAAGTCCCGGCCAGTACGAGCCCGGCGGAAGTAACGGTCGAGCCCGTTCTGGCGACCGCCCTAGTGACGGCCGTCTTTAGGTCATAACTATGGGCTTCTTCACGAATACGCGTCATGACCAAGATGTTGTAATCTTCGCCGAGAGCCAACAAAAAGAGGAACATCAAAAATGGCAGGATAAAAGTCAGTCCGGCGGAATTGCCCAAATCTATAAATACTATTGTCGAGACTCCTAGGGAAGCCAAATAAGACAGTGCCACGCTGATAATAAGATATAAAGGTGCAAAAAGACTGCGCAGAACCAGGGCGAGCAGAAGTCCGATGGCGAGGATGGCTATCGGAACTATTGTAAAGAGGTCGTGATTAGATGTCGAGGAGACATCGTAAAGCCCGGCTGCTTCTCCTGCCAGACCTTCCGCCAAAGCTCCATTTTTTTCTCCCACGGAAGTTACGATATTTCTGATAACAGGAGTGGCATTCATAGCCGCCGTAGTCTGCTGAGCTCCGGCTTTTAGGGCAGCTTCAAATTGAATTACTTTGCCGTTGGCAGATACGAACTGAGTGGATTCCTTGTATTCCTTGTAAGCTTGATCAGAGACTCCGGCAATTTGATGCGTCGGGAGAGTGGGTAAAAGTTTGGGGTTTCCGAGCTTAGCGTGAAGTTGTGTATACTGAGCGGTTGTAATCGTAACGCCGTCGGTATTCAAGGGTCCGACAAGAGCATTAAATTGGTTACTCTTTGCCAGATCGGCTTGGATTGTGGCTATAACGGAAGGATCTTGCCAAACCGGTTTTTGGAATTTGAAAATTATGTTTGCCGGATTGGTATTTGAATGCGGGAAATATTTGGCCAAGGCCGCATTACCTCTAGCGGCCTCCGTCCCGCTCGGAGCGCTGAGAGCGCCGCCGAATCCGGCCGATTTATATCCTATAGATGAGATGGCAAGTGCCGTAAAGATAAGTACTCCCGCTACCAAAGTTACTCCGGGCTTAGCCACCACTTTTGTTGCTATATTGCTCCAAGCTCCGTCTGTCTGTTTGGCGGTCTTTTTCTTTAAGTTAGTCGGCCAAAACAAAGCTTTCCCTGCGATGCTAAGTAGAGCCGGAAGTAGGGTAAGTCCGGCCAAAAGCATTACGGCTATACCGAGTGCCAAGGGAATACCGAGGTCATGGTAAATACCGAAAGTAGCTGCCAGGAGAGAGAGTAGAGCTATGATGACGGTACCGGCCGATGCCGATATCGATTCACCTACTCTTGCCAGAGCTCTTGCCGTCGCCTGGCGGGAGTCATAGCCGGCCATTATTTCTTCTCTTACTCTAAAAACAAGGAATAGACCGTAATCTGTTCCCGCCCCAAGTAGTAGAACAATCAGCAATAACTGTGTTATCTCGGAAATCTGTAGTCCGTGTGCGCCCAGTCCCCCTATGAAGCGGTTGGATATCAATAAGGCCACACCGGCCGGTATTAGGGTCAAGATGGGAGCCAGGAAAGACCTGAAGATGAGAAGCAGCAATACGATGATAAAGAGTATGGAGAATTGTTGGGTTTTGTTGCCGGTCTTTTGTGAAGAGCTCTGGTTGGCGACATTAGTAGCTACACTTCCCGCTACGTCAAATGACATGTTAGCCGGAATTTGTAGCTCCTTGAAAGTTTTTTCTAAGTCGTTTACCACCTGAGTTTGGCCCGTGATATCGGCGGCATTCAGATGCACCTCGGCCAATATTTGGAGGGCATGTCCGTCCGGTGAGACACCGAGCGGTTGTACACCCAAGACTGACGGGACGGAT
>JAJZMK010000024.1 GCA_021798275.1 Actinomycetes bacterium
CATTGTGAAAACGTTGCTTTTTGGATCCTTGTGTCTCTGTGTTTATTGTAGCTATGTTTATTTGCAAAAGTTATTTTTGCTATTCTGAGCTATATGGGTTGTTGTCAATACGGTAGTTGCCGTTCAGATTTGTTGAACATCGACAAATCGGTACTATAGGTCACCGATTTTTATTAGGCTGTCTTTCGTATGACTTCATTTCAATCTCCAAGCGGAACCAAAGATTGGCTTTATCCGGAATCTGAACACATGGCCTATTTGGTGGAAAGTTTCAAGAGCCATGTGGAGTTGGCCAATTATGGTCTGATACTAAGCCCTATGTTTGAAGATCTGGGAGTTTTCGTTCGCGGGGTGGGGGACGTCAGCGAACTCGTGACGAAAGAAATGTATGAGTTTGTTGATAAAGGAGGGCGCAAACTTGCTCTCAGGCCGGAGGGTACGGCCTCTGTCATGAGAGCTTTTTTGCAACACAATCCGCCGGTGCCTTTCAAGGCATGGTATGTGGCACCGTCTTTTCGTTATGAGAGACCTCAAGCGGGGAGATATCGTCAACATCATCAAGTTGGTTTGGAAGCTATCGGGACAGATGATCCTGGTCTTGACCTGGAAATAATCAGCATATTGTTTGATTGGCTGACCTCACTTGGACTGGGCAATCTGAGCCTGAAATTGAATTGCCTCGGAGACACAAATTGTAGGCCGGCTTATCTGGAACTTCTTTATAGCTATCTTGAGAAAAATCAAAAGTTTTTATGTAAAGAGCATATGGAACGCTGGAGCGTTAACCCGCTCCGGGTTCTAGATTGTAAAAAGCCTGAATGTGTTGCGATCAAGGAAGACGCTCCCAAAATAAATAAACACTTATGTCCGGATTGTAAATTGCATTTTGAGACTTTACTTGCCGCTCTGGATACTGCAGAAATACCTTATCTATTGGACGACTATCTCGTGCGTGGCCTAGATTATTACATGAGAACAACTTTTGAAGTGGCTTCTCTTTCTCTGGAATCGGCTCAAAATGCCGTTGGCGGGGGAGGGCGTTATGACAATTTGGCTCTTGCTCTCGGTGGTAACAATACTCCCGGTATAGGGTTTGCTTCAGGACTGGAGAGAGTTTTGTTGGCTTGCGAAAAAGAAGGAGTGGTATTTCCACTCGATTATGGACCGAGCGTTTTTGTAATAGATCTGATCGGTGGTCATAAGGCAGGGGAGTTGACCATGACTTTCAGGAGAGCCGGGGTGGCTTGCGACCGCTCTTTTGATAACAGATCATTGAAATCACAACTTCGCCAAGCCGATAAATCGAGAGCTAAACTGGCCCTTATTGTTGGGGAACGAGAGAAACAAAATAATTCGTTACAACTAAAATGGCTTGATGCAAACATGAGAGAACGCTTTAGTGCGTTTTTGGCAGATTTTTTGGACAGCTATGTTGTATCAGAGTCAGATGATTTATCGACAATGAAATCTTATTCGGGGAAATCTTATTCCGGTGAAAATAAAGATTATACGGAGCAATATCAGATATCTAATACTTTGCCCACTGACATGGCGATTAGGGCAATAAAGGAGTTTTTCAAATGACAAATAATCTTCTTGACAATGATTTTGAGAAGAAAATACCCGTAGCTGCCGGTATGAGAACAAAATATTGCGGCACGATATCGGCCGATGATATTGATAAAGAAGTCGTGATCTGCGGTTGGGTTAATTCAAGAAGAGAACACGGCGAGCATCTGGCGTTTTTAGATATCAGAGACCATACAGGTGTGATTCAGTGTGTGGTGGACGCTAAAAATGTATTTAGATCAGAAACGGTAGTTAAGATCAAGGCTCGTGTACGGAGGCGTCCGGAAGGTACTTCAAATGAAAGTCTCGCAACCGGCGAAGTAGAACTTTTTGACTGCGAATTAACAGTTCTTTCCGAAGCGGCACCTCTTCCTTTTGCGATCGATGGACATCATGAAACCGATGAGCAGATAAGACTTCGCTATCGCTATTTGGACCTTAGAAGAGAGAGGATGCAGTACAATCTGCGGCTTAGGGCAAAAGTAATCTCTGCTATGCGTCGGGCGATGGAAGAGGAGGGTTTTTTGGAAGTAGAAACTCCTCTTTTATGGACGCCGACTCCTGAAGGGGCCAGGGAGTTTGCTATTCCTTCGAGACTGCAGCCCGGATGTTTTTACGTCTTACCGCAAAGTCCACAAATAGCCAAGCAATTGCTTATGGTGGGGGGATTTGACCGCTACTTCCAGGTTGCCAGATGTCTGAGGGACGAAGACTTGAGAGCCGATAGGCAATTTGAATTTACACAATTGGATTTGGAGGCCTCTTTCATTGATGAAGAAGATATACGCTCTTTTGTCACCAAGGCAGTCATAGATGCGACAACGGCTGCCACTGGAGAAGAGTCATTACAAGATTATCTTAGCGAGATCCCCATATTTACCTGGCGGGAAGCCATGGAAAGGTTCGGATCCGATAAGCCGGACTTGAGAATTGATACAGAAATAGTTGATCTTGGTAAAGGGTTGGAATTCACTTCGTTTAAGGCTTTTCAAGCCGAATCGGTCAAAGGTTTGCTTGTAAAAAAAGGTGCTTGCTACTCTAGGTCTAAACTTGATCAATTGATTGAAAGAGCTAAAGCGCTAGGTGCCAAGGGATTGGTATGGATGAAAGTTATACCAAGCTCCGACGATGATGAAGCGGCTACAGCCGGAGATATAAGTAAAGGATCAAAATCTCTTGAATCACCGATCGTCAAGTTCTTGTCAAGTGAAGAAGTACAATATATTATCGATTCTACTTCGGCTGAAGTAAATGACCTGGTTCTTATCATGGCTGATAGCTGGAAGCTTGCCTCCAGCGTCTTGGGACAATTGAGGATAGAAAATTGCCCGAGTAAAGAGTCATCCAAGCGTTTCAGATTCTGTTGGATCAAAGATTTTCCCATGTTTGAAGGTTTAGATGAGGATGGCAACCTGATAGCTGCCCATCACCCCTTTACTATGCCACATGAAGAGGACATGGACCTGATGGATAGAGATCCACTGAGAGTTCGAGCTAAGTCATATGATCTTGTATTGAATGGATGGGAACTTGGGTCGGGATCAATCAGGATTCATAGATCAGATATCCAGGCAAAAGTATTCACTGCCCTCGGGATATCAGAGGAAGAGGCTGAACAGAGATTTGGATTCTTGCTCAAAGCTTTCTCCTATGGAGCCCCTCCTCACGGAGGATTTGCTATTGGCATTGATAGACTGGTAGCGATCCTAGCTGGTGAGGATACCATCAGGGAAGTAATTGCTTTTCCAAAAACCCAATCCGGTACAGATCTCTTGACCGGAGCTCCGAAACAAATCAGTCTAAAACAACTCAGAGAGCTGAATATATCTGTAAAAGGTAAGTAGGAAATATCTTTATTTGTCGGGTGTTGTCAGAGTTTTCTTTTGTCGTCCCAAATATGGGAACCATATTAGCTTCGCGATGAAGTAGCCAAGAAATGATAATTTGTGCCTGGGTACAATTTTTGCTCATAGCAAATTTGTGTAACCGGTCAGAAAGCTTGATATTTTCCGTAAAGTTTTGGCCATGGAACCTCAGGTTATTACGTCGAAAATCATTTTCGTCAAGGGAATTTAGATAGCGGATCTTATTAGTGAGAAGACCTCTTCCAAGTGGGGAATAGGCCACTATGGAGATGGAAAGTTCTTTGGTGATATCTAAAATCCAGTTCTCTTCTAGACCACGGGTCCAAAGCGACCATTCGATTTATAGGGCTGTAATTCTATGCACGCTGTTTGCTTTTCGGATGGAGCTACCTCAGCCTCGGGGAGGCCAAAGTATTTCATTTTTCCCTCCTAGCCAATTGCGACATGCCACCAACCGTCTCTTCTATTGGGGTGTTAGGAACTACCCGTTGCTGGTAATATAAGTCGATGCAATCGACACCAAGACGACAAGGAGGCTTCACATGCTTTTTTGACGTACTCTGGTCTGTCGTTTATTCCAAGCCTTTTACCCAGGGGTCTCTTTCTATACCAAATTTTGTGGCTATTACGATCCGGTCTCTGTTACTCCTGAGGTTAGAGGCAAGAGCTTTGCCGAGTAGTATCTCGTTAGCAAATGGACCGTATATATCTGCGGTATCAAAAAGTTTACTCCGTTTTCCAAAGCTTGATTAATGACGACTATAGATTGTGACTCGTCTCTGTCGCTATAAAATTCAGACATACCATACAATCTAGGCCAATTTCAGATACTGTCATATATGTTCCAGAATAGGGTTGACAGTCATTGTTTATTGATACCTGTTATTTGGATGGTTAGATAATTTTTTAATATAAATTACTATAACTACATCAAAACTTTTTAAGCCATTTATGAATGAATTCTATAGATTGATGCAATTGCTTATCATTTTAGAAGATATTCACTCGTTGGACTTAGTTGTGGTTTGCCGAGAAATGTCAAAACTCCATTTGCCACAGGGTAAAAAGTTATTTGTGTATAATTACCTAGCGTAACATCGCCGGCTGCATATATTTGTCCGTCTATGCCGGTAGAATTGTTAGTTTGAAAATTACCAAGTGTCCAGAAAAAAGGTCTTATGTTGGCAATGCTAGCTCCACCGCCACAGTTTGTTAAGACAAACCCTATGTCTACGGTATAGTTGGTGCCGTTACAGGTAAATGTGTTACTACCAGCCGATGCCATAGCTACTATCGCTAAAGTAGGCGGTATGCCTTGTGTAGGACCTTGGATATTGATACCGTTGGAGATCATGATTGCGTTTACGAACATCGCTACATTTCCGTTTAGAGTATATGTTTGATTGGATGGTAGACTGTTAATTGTGCATGATGGAGCATAAATAGTCAATGTAGCAGAGGAAGAATTGCTGCCGCCAGTACCCCACATACTCAGTAGATATTGAAAAGGTGTTTTGTTCGACGGTATTGTAATAGCTCCCCTAGAATGCCACCCAAATATCGTTGATGTAGAAAGAGTGGTTAGCGGTGTGACGTTAGTACCGCTATTTATAGTTCCACTATTTGCAGACGTGAATGTGACATGCCCGGCATTGGTTGATAACTGACCTCCACTGGTATTTTGAAAAAAGTTATTACACGAAGAAGAATTAGGTATGATAACGACAGGATCGGAAGTGGATGAGTCATTTGGCAAAGGTTGCGGTAAAGGTTGTGCATCGTCTACCAAGTCGGTCCCAGAGCTATTTATGGATGCGCCGGTGTTACCTTTAATATCTCCCGGCTGGCTCTGTATGGCATTTGGTACCGCCTTTTGGTATGCGCTAGCATTACCTCCTACGGCATGAGACGTATTTTTGATGATAATATTTGGACTATTTGCGGTCGGCATGTAAGACACAACATTGCCATTAATTGTGCTACCTGATGCTATATAAATCGTCCCGTTTGCATAAACGCTTCCTCCTATAATGTTATCTCCTCCCCCAAGGTTGGCAAAACCATTGATAAATAATGACCCAGGCGTAGTGATACTACCACCGTTGGGGTTACCAGTTACCGTATTTGGTGTGGACTCAAACACTGTTCCAGCGTAAATGTCAGGTGGGGTAGTGGTTCCTTGGGCTTGTATTATGGTAGCCTGTCCACTTGGGTAGTATCCACTTCCTGCATATATGGCGTATGCAGGAACTGTTGTGGCGGTATCTGTAATCGATAGCTGTTCTTCTGTGGTAACGGCGTTAGAGTTTGGAGTTGTGGATGTCCCACCTAACCATCCAGTGGATTGAATCGTTACGCTAGTAGGCGCAGGGGCACTACTACCAAGTGTGGACCCGCTACAACTCTCTGGTCCTCCACCTGAGTTATATGTTATTGTTACTTTGTAGTGTTCTCCGGACTGACCAGAGTTTGGTATATTGCAAGGATAATTAGCGTATGGGTGTGATCCTGATTGCCCATTTCCCTTGATAACATTTACAGCATTACTAATACCGGCTTGTGATGCTAATGTCGCAGAAGTCGTTTTATAGTAATCGCTTGATAAGTTCACTGATGAGCTCGTAGATGTCAATGTAGTGATTCCTATTACCAGAAGCAACATTATCACTGCTAACACGAGTATCAAAGCGCTACCATTTTCATGGTCGCCAGGCCGCAATATTCCGTATTGTTTGCGTAAAACGATGGGGTTCTTATATTTGGCCATCACTATATCTCCCAGGTGTCTGATGAATAATACCTATTCATAGGTTGATGCATGGAGCGCCAGTCGGTACTTTGTCATCTATTAGCTATCCATTATATCAAGGATTGTGAATTTTGAACAGGCAATTTTTTAAATATTCAGGAGAGGAAAAGTATCAAATTTTTTATGCACTTATAGTAATGATGTAATTACTATAAGTGCATATCTATAATCTTTTTCTACTGATACTGGTAAATTCGACTAGAGGCAAGCTCACGTTCATCTTTTCGGCACGAGTAAAGTGGTAAAGGTGTTTCGCTAACTGGTCATAAAATCAAAATAGCTGTGTAGTTTGCCTCTTATCGTAATTAGATGTTCTAATGATGGTTATTTATGCTTGTAGGTAGAGAATCGATATATCCCCTAGTGCGGTTGTGATTTAACTACAGTATAGACTAAAATATCTCTATGGGCAAGTATTGCCATTACCGGCTGTGGAGCCTGTGTTCAAAGCCGCAATTTTATTTGTGATATCTACAGGATGATTACCAGCACCAAAGTGGTGTATTGTACCTACCCATAAGTTCGTTGTCAGAATCGTCAAATTCCCGGTTGTAATGGTAAATGGACTCGGTGACCCTGGTTGACCGGAATTATCAATAGGTTGAGCTAAAGGGACTAATTGTGAACCGCCTGGAGGTGCATAATTACTACCCGTGTCTGGCCAAGCCATTGTATATAAGACATTGGATTTAATTGTCCACAGTACCCATTTCGGGTTTTGTGGACCTCCGAATGCATCACTTGCGGCTTCCAGTATTGAACCGGTGTTCGATCCGGATGGATTTCCAGTAGTTGCGCTTACTGGTATATACACACAAGTTGATGACGCAACATAATTGTCAATTTGTTGTATCGCTACTTGAGCTGAACTTGTTCCGTAAGAGATTTCTTGTGAAGCAGAGTCCGCTGTAGAGGTGGCTAATAATAATGGTGGCACTACGGAAACTACGATCAGTGTTAGAACCATAGTCAGCAAGAGCTCTATAAGCGTAGTTCCATCGTCACCGTTATTCTTGGCTAGGATTTTTTGTGTAAACTTCATTATATCCGTCTCCGACCCTCATAAAACAGCATCCCTAATATCAAGGTATCACTACTGTCAAAATTAGAGCTTTTAGTTAATCCTAATCATTAATTTTTTCAAGTTATTTTGTGCTACAAAGTAACTATCCCGTAATTTGTGTTACGCCAGATACCTGATCCGTTCCGTTGCCACTGTTCCAAGTGACATAGACGGTGAGTGTGATTAAAGTACCCGATACCTCTGGCAGCATATAGATCGTATATGTTGCATTGGCTATTTTGCTTGTAGTGAAATATATAGAGTTACTTCCGGTTGCTGAGCAAGGTGAAGTGTAGTTTATCGTCTTATCATAGTCGTAAGTACATTGTCCGTTGCCAAGGTTTGACCAATGGGAAATAGCTGGGAAAGTAGTAGATGATGGCTGGGTACTGCTGAGTCCAGCCGAAAGTGTTGGGTATCCTTCGGCCTCTGCCTCTGCTACAGCTGTAGTCAACAAGCTTGTTGCCGTTGAGTGTTGTTTGGCGAAAACACTTACCGTCAAAGATGTCAGGGTTGAACTCAACATTACCAAAGAGAATATAAGTAATAAGAGTGCAGCCACTACGACTTCTATCAGGCCAAATCCATCATTATTGTAATTTTGGACCGAAAACCTTTTTCTAAATTTCTGGTAGGATTGGTTTAGGGGTTTTCTATATTGATTGAATATATTTCTAGCCACCTTACCATGTCCTTTTATACCTTTATATACATTATATTATGCCATATATTGATCAGGATGCAAAGGTAAAACTCTATAAAAAGTATATGGAGGGAGTAAGCAGCGGGTTTTAAATTTTTTACCTTCTTATCATTTGCCCAAAAAGCTTCTTTAGGCCCTGAAATCACACGATACATAGGTATTTTAGTTGACATAGCCAGTTTTCTTAGAGCGTCACAACTTTTTAACTTGGATTCCTTAATATCTTTGTAATAAAGCGTACTAGTGATACTAAAACTATCCTACGACTATGTACTCATCTTTTATGACGGCTCCCGACGTATTTGCCCATGCTAGGTTAGCATTTTTGACGGGGGCAAATGTCATATTGAAATTCCCACCTGTTTGACTAATGCCTGAACAAGCAAATATCTGACCGTTAACAGTAGCTTTATTTCCGTATGTAACTGATCCAGGCGTATATATAAATAGCCCTATATTGGGAGATATAGATAGTGTTCCCGTAGCTGCTAATACTACAGTATTGCCGGTATTACCAAATCCGGAACAACCGTTATTTGTCGTATACGTATTTGCCAGCCCCGCTATAACAGAGAAAGCTAGAGGTTCACTTACGCCAGCGGCTAAGGTGGAAGAAGGTTGTATAAATAATCCGCTCGATCCGTTTCCTCCATTGGCGGTAAAGTTCGCTACATCCAAAGTCAGATCAGTGTCTAGATTGACTGTTCCAGATAAAATCCCAGTCCCCACCGAGCAAGTAGGTGCATCTATAAAAATAGAAGAGGCACTCCAGTTGGCTATGTCATATAAGAATGTACCGCTTGCTTTTGAATTAGAGAAAAAGCTGCTACACGAACTCGTCGGTCCTGTAGTGCCAGAAGGTACATCTAGAGTTTGGATGGAGCTTATCTGTGGTGGTGTAGGGAAATTTGGTATACTGGGTGCCGTTGCGCTGGTTGGTTGGTAGTTGATACCTCCTTTGAACCAATTTGTACTTGATCCCCACGAGGGGTAAGTAACTTTATTTGATACATATACCATGCCGTTGACGTAGTTATTTGCGGCACTTGCTGCATAGATATTTCCTTCGCTAGATGATCCAACTGTTCCTGTTGCTGTGGCAGTTCCGCCTATAGAACCGCTGTTTGAGCCGCCATACAATTGGATAGAACCGTTATATGCTGCGGCATTTCCTTTGATGTATGAGGTTCCTCCTATGTATATACCGCTGCTTCCGCCATTAAAGCTGGCAGCATTTCCTCCTATTATAGATGTACCGCTTTTCCCAAGTGTCAAAGACCCCATTGCTAACATATTGCCACCTATAGTACAGTTGCCTAAATTGGCTGAACCGTTTATCAGAACGTTAGCTGTATTGGACACGCTACCGTTGCAGACTATATTTGCGGCAAATATATCTGGTAAAAGACCATTTGATGCTGGCTGTAGAGAATTAGAGTTGGTGGCTGTGAATGTGCCGTCTGTAAATATGGCGTATTGCATTAAACTTGCTGGCATAGAAGATATTATGAAGTCTGCTTTTATGATAGATACCTGACTTGTTGTATTTCCAGATCCTTGGCCCTGCGAGACTACGGTAGCACGCACTGGTTCCGGCGAAGATGCTCCAAGTGTAGGGTTTGAACTTGAATTTCCAGAGCAACTTTCTGGAGTGTCACTTCCAGAACTAGCAAAGTAAGAGACAGACGTTTTGTAATTGGATGTTTCAAAATCGTTGCTTAGAGATCCGCTTAGGTTGCATGGATATCCACTACTTGATGAAGAGGAATTTATTTGGTTAAGAACTTGATTGATACCAGCGGCTGCTGCTAATTCGGCTTGAGAAGTACTGGCATAACCTGCACTTTCTGATACTGAATTGGTACTTATTGACAAGCCAATAACGGAGGTGCTGGCTAAGAATGCTAGTATGATTAATACTAACAGTAATGCGCTACCGCTATCTTGATAGTTTATGAGAAAACGGAATGAGCGTAGCATATAACTATTATACTACTTATAGTGAGTATTACAACACTTAAAGTAATATAATAGTTACTATTATATTACTTTTTGAATTAAATTTGACGCTCTGAAACTCCTCATCAAATAGAACACTCTTAAAACTACTCACGAAATCTGAGGCGACCCAGTTTAAGTAGACACCAACTAAGCTAACAACAATCTATGATTGTTAGATGAGCAGATGTCACAATGGGAGTAAAGAGAAGGAGCTTTACTTTAGAAATTATAAGTTGAAGCTGCCAGAAGAGTAATAGATTCCGGGCGAACTGTAAGTGAGGTAGCCAGAGAGCTTTCACTAAAAACACACATTTCTTCAAAAGATGGGTTCGAGATGAACGCCGTAGAATACAAGCAAGCGAACTTACAGGTGAAAAACTGGAATTAATCACAAAACAGGACACTGAACTCATCTAATTTATGCTGCTTGTCTCATCATAGCCTGTTCATAACAAATAGGCGATACATAACCGATTCCTAAATGTCGTCGTCTGTTGTTATACCAATTGATCCAATCAAATATTTTAGCTTTATCTTCCTCTTGTGTTTTGAATGAGCCTCCCCAGTTTAAGTAGACACCAACCAAGCTAACAACAATCTATGATTGTTAGATGAAAGGATGTCAAAATGGGAGTTACAAGGAGACAATTTACTCTTGAATTTCGAACCGATGCGGCACACAGAGTTATAGATTCTGGTCGTAGCGTT
>JAJZMK010000023.1 GCA_021798275.1 Actinomycetes bacterium
CAGCCAATCTAATCTGATACCAAGTCAATAGCTATGGTATTGGTATCGGGTTAGCAAACAATGAATAATCTCACATAACCGATTCTCTGTGAGTCACTATCGGTCTTTTGTATGATCTGGTGCTTATCTCTTATCTCATGTCACAAGTGCTTACATTTTGCTTAGAGAACCCCCGTGAGTTGTAAGAAGCGGTATTGTTATGTAAGAAATGTAGTGTATCGATAATTTGCAATCCTTCGGTTTTTATATCTCACCTAGAATTATCTCCCTTCCGGGTCCGGCTCTGCCGCTGTGAAGTGCTACCGTCTGGTTTTTTCCAGGCAATTGATTCTTTAGAGTCTTTGATTAAACCAGTTTGGATGAAACCGAGATACTTGCACGGTTAATCTAATGTTTGTCATCGCTCCAGGTGACAGTCAATCTTTTAGCATAAAATTGTAATAGCTGAAGAATTGTTTTCAGAGTTTCATTGAGCGGGCGGTTGATAAATACAAGAAGGATCCGACGCCAAAGGATTACCACTGTAGGCATAAGCCTGAGCTCTCGATCCTCCGCAAGTATCTCTCATCTCGCAGATCCCACATTTTCCCTCTAGAAGACCGGGATTTCTCAGAGAGCGAAGCAGGGGAGAGGTAGCATAGATCTCTGTCAGAGATTTGTCTTTTACATTTCCGGCACTGAGAGGCAGAAAACCGCTTGGGAATACCTCGCCAAAGTGAGAGACAAAGACCACTCCTTTTCCATCCCCTACAGCCAAAGGTGACCTTCCGGCTCTGTGGTGACGAGTTGTCTGTCTGCTTTCAACCGGCCCGAGCGCGGCAAACATCTCGTGTAATTCATGATAGAGATGGGCATTTCCATCCATTTCTACAACTTTTTCCGGATGTGGGTAATTTGTTTTATCAATAGATGATTTCGACAATTGTCCGCTCAAACCCCGTCTTGTCACGATTCTTCTATAAGCCGGGGCTTCTGTCGTTTTCAAAGGAATCATTGTGGAAATATCGGCAAGAAAGTTAAGCACCTGCTCAGTCTCATATGCGGTGACAGGCTCCAGGCTGTTACCTCTACCGGTTGGGACGAGGAAAAAGATACTCCATAAGTTGGCTTTTAATTCCGCAACCAAGTGAGCTATACCGGGTAATTCGTATACCGTTTCTTTCGTGACCGTGGTATTGATTTGAAGATGTAAGCCGACTTCCAAAGCATTCTTGGCTCCGGTTACTGTCATTTTGAACGATCCGGGCACTTTCCTAAAGCTATCGTGACTTTTTGGACCGGCTCCGTCGATAGAAAAAGAAACAGTACCGGCGCCAGCCTCTCTGATGGCCAGCAGCATTTCTTTGGTTGCCCTCTGCGTACCGGCCGGAGAAACGGCACAGGTAAGCCCTGAGGCCGTGGCGTAGCTAATTAAATCACATAGGTCATCTCGCTGCAAAGGGTCGCCACCTGATAAGACAACTATCGGTCTCGGTGATCCCAGTTTGGATAGGTCATCGAAGATGCCCATAATGTCTTCCGTGGTAAGTTCGTTATCGGGCGGCGTGTGGATAGATTCAGCTCTGCAGTGCCTACAGGCCATGTCGCAGGCTATGGTAAGCTCCATAAGAACCAGAAACGGTCTGGAATCTATATCAAAATGTAGTTGGCGTAATCCGTCTTGATTTAATTTGGGCGAGAGGGTTTTTTCCGAGGTTACTACTTCATCATATTGTTGTGTAGTTAACATTAAGTTAAATACTACACATGTTCCCGGTATAGTCAAAGCGCTTTAAATAATTTTTCTTCCATAAATAGACGTTTCGATGTTGCTATCGCTATATGGAAAGATATTTCTAAGGCATCTCTTTCTTGAAGACAACATTTTCCGATATGCTGCCGGCAAAGTGGGGGACTTTCGGAGCATCGCCATGAACAGGCTTTCCATATGCTTCGTCAATAATTCTGGCAACTTCGGAACCGTCTACGGTTTCTTTCTCCAAAAGCTCTTTGGCCACCCGCATCAGCCCCTCGCGATGTTCCTCTAGTTTTTCCCGGGCTGTATTTTCTGCTTTTTTCAGGATAAGGGCTACCTCTTTGTCAACGGTTCGTGACATCTCGTCGGAATAATCGCGTTGAGGCATCATGTCATCTCCGAACAGAACGCTACCTTGTGCACCCCAAGCGATCGGCCCTATCTCGTCTGACATTCCCCATTCGCGAACCATTTTTAAGGCCAAATCGGTATTTCTCTGTAGGTCGTCACTGGCTCCGGTGGAGAGATCTCCGTAGATCATTAGTTCGGCAACCCGACCCCCCATTCTGACAGTCAGAGAGTCTTCAATATATTCCTTCTTGTAGATATGCCTGTCTTCAAGGGGTAACTGCTGTGTTACGCCCAGCGCCATTCCGGCCGGTATTATACTTACTTTTAACAATGGGTCGGCCGAAGGTAATATATAGGCCAAGATGGCATGGCCTGATTCATGGTAAGCGACCCTTTCCTTTTCCTCTTCGGAAAGAGCCATAGAGTCCCGCTTCTGCCCCATCAATACACGATCGCGAGCCTGATCAAAGTCAATCATTTCGATCATCTGACTTCCCCTCCTCACGGCGTGGAGGGCGGCTTCATTGACCAGGTTAGCCAAATCGGCACCGCTCATTCCCGGTGTACCTCGGGCGACTATTTCCAAGTCGACGTCTGGTCCTATTTTCTTGTCCCGGCAGTGGACTTCCAAAATCGGTTTGCGCTCTTTTAAATCCGGCAAAGGGACGACCATCTGTCTATCAAAACGTCCCGGACGGAGCAAGGCCGGATCCAATATTTCAGGTCTGTTGGTGGCCCCCATGACGACAATACCTTCGGATGGGTCGAATCCGTCCATTTCGGCCAACATCTGATTGAGAGTCTGTTCTCTTTCATCGTGTCCACCGCTCAGACCGAGTCCCGCTCCGCGTTTTCTGCCTATGGAATCTATCTCGTCGATGAAGATAATGGCCGGTGCTTGCTTTCTGGCCATTTGGAATAAGTCCCTTACTCTACTGGCACCCACACCAACCAGCATTTCCATGAAGTCAGAGCCCGTGACGGACATAAAAGGTACGCCGGCCTCACCGGCTACGGCTCTGGCAAGCAAGGTTTTACCCGTTCCGGGAGGGCCGACCAAGAGGACACCTTTGGGAGTTCTGGCCCCTATTTCTCTAAATCTGCCCGGTGATTTCAGGAAATCGACGACCTCGCTTATTTCCTGCTTGACTCCGTCATATCCGGCTATATCGTCAAAGGTCGTTCTGGGTCGTTCCGTGGAGTATATTTTTGCCCTTGATCTGCCGAGCGACATTAAGCCTGACATCTGCCCTTGGGCTCTTTTCATGAAAAACGAGAAAATCAAAAAAGCTATGGCCAGGAAAATAACCCATTCTATGATGGATGGCCAAATACTTGAGGTCGGCGTAACGTAAGTTACTTTAGTTCCGTGACTTTGTAAGGCGGTCACTTCGCTTTGAGGTAAGGAAATAGGTCCCGTGGTTGCATATGATGCCGAGCTGCCCTTATAAGTATAGGTTATTCCACCCGAAGTGTTGTTTACCTGTACGGATGAGAGTTTATTGCCCTCAAGAGCCTGGTAGAAGGTATTGTATGACTGTGTGGCAGCCGAGCTGGTATGAAAAAGATACGGGCCAAACAGTAAGATCAGCAGTATAACGGCGATCAATACAGCCATTCCCCATCTCTTGGAGCTGTCCTGACCCTGACCCTGAGAAGGGATACTCTGCTTGTAACGGTTATTTTTATTTGACGGTATGTCTTGTGGTTGGCGTGACATTGTATTAATATCGTAGGTCGTGGCAAACCTCCATGTGGTTCGCTTTGGCAAACTATTAGTATTAAATTGTTGAAAAATTGGTTAAAAATTAGTTTTGCCTAAGGAAATCTATTTCTTATAGGGCTAATCGGATGGATTTGCGCTGGTAAATAGGCATCAGAGGTTTTGTCCAGAGATATTTCTAAAATGTAGACATACTTTGTATCTCTTACTGTGAGCCGCTACAGTTTGTGTATGAATTGTGATCCGATCTCACTATGGCCTTATTCTTGCCCGTGTATAATCTGATTTATTACTTGGACAGGGATTTTACCATACACGTTTTGGAAAAATGTTTTAGATCTATCGGCAAGCATCACGGGTAATCGTTTTTAGCTATAAGCAATATCTCGGTACCGGAGTTCTGGATACGCACAGATAGGGGAATTTTTGGCTACATTTCGAAGCGGCATCTCTTTTGGAGAAAATGTTGGCTGAATATTTGTTGCCAAGAGCGCGCCTTCTCAAGATAATGATCCTCGGTCTTTTGGGTAGCTTTATCCTGTCCGGGGTTCTTTCCTCAATTCCGGTTCATGTCATATCGTCTCGGTACGGCAAAAATAATTTTTACGAAGACCTTTGCAGCTTGTTAGGGCTTTGGACCGGTCTGCTCATAACATCCGCTTATGCTATGCATGCCGTAAATAAAAGTAGAGTATCCGCCACAGCCGCCGGCCTTAGTGAGATTCCAAGCGGTATAGGGAAAAACATTACAGGTAACCAAGGCTCTATATCCGGTCGGGACATATCGGTCGATAGTGGCCGCTCGCCGCTTGATGATTCCAAGAAGGCAAATAATTTTTTTCTACGGCTTACTTCCTTTTATGGCTATCGGTTGAGACCGATTGATATTCCCCTTGGCATCATTCTCGGAGTAGTCTGCCAACTGTATTTGACAAGGATTTTTACCTGGCCACTTTCATTTTTCGTTCACAACTTATCCAAGAAAATTTCCGTTCCGGCCAATAATCTGCTTCATAATCTTTCCCATGCAGAAGTTATAGTGATGGGCTTATTGGTTTGTCTGGGGAGTCCTTTAGTGGAAGAGCTGTTTTTTAGGGGACTTGCTCAGCTCAGTTTTGCCGATGCCTTTGTCGGAACCGGTAAATTCGTCAGGGCTTTTTTTACTATCGTGCTGACGGCGGGGCTTTTTGGCCTCGCTCATTTTGAGCCTTTGGAATTTACGGCGCTGTTTGGCTTCGGCATTGTCCTTGGAACGGCAGCTTGGTTGACGAAGAGACTCGGTTTGGGGATCGTTTCTCATATTTCTTTCAATACCCTTGCATATGTGGTGGTAGCCAGGGGACATTTTTAGCGTTTTCGACTGCTCCTAGAGTAGTTGTATCTTGAGAGTTGCCGGTCAAGTCGCATCTTCGGGCAGGAACTTTTTAGATTGCAGTATATAAGGAAAGCCTTTGTAAGGTAACCGGCATTGTTCTTATCGCAATATCTCGTTTGCTAAGTCCGGAACTAAAAATCATTCGAGGGTTATATATGGAATTTCTCTTTCGATAATGCGCTCAAGAGATTTTGAATTGACTAAGCTTGTGAGTCATGACATCCGCATCTGATTTCAATAAAATCTTTAAAGCTTACGACGTCAGGGGTATAGTCCCCGAAGACTTGAGCATAGAACAGGTATTTGCCATAGGGGCTGCTTTCGGAAAGTTTATTAGGCAAAACGAAAACATCAACAAGCTGGTAGTCGGCCACGATATGAGAGAATCTTCCGGTCCGATTGTCAAAGCTCTGATAGCCGGAGCGCATTTAGCAGATTGTGAAGTGGTGGACATAGGACTTGTTTCCACCGATCTCATGTACTTTGCTTCCGGAAAGCTATCTTTGCCGGGCGTTATGGTGACGGCATCACACAATCCTGCCAAATATAACGGTTTGAAGTTTTGCGGATCCCAGGCACGCCCGATCGGTCAAGAGACCGGGCTGGAAGATATAAAAGTTATGGCAGAGAATATCCTTGCGGAGCATAAGGATGAAATAGAGGAAAAAATTGCCTCCGATAAGGGCGGAGAAGTCCAAGACATGATGGAAGATTTTGTGCGTCATGTCCACAGTTTTATCGATGTTGAGAAGCTCCGGCCCATGAAAGTTGTGGCCGATACCGCAAACGGGATGGGTGGCCTCATTGCCCCGGAGATTTTCAAAGGCCTACCGGTGGATCTTGAGATACTCTATCCTGAGCTAGACGGAACTTTTCCCAACCATCCGGCCAGTCCCATAGAACCGGAGAATCTTGTGGATTTGGAAAAAGAGGTTTTGCGTGTCCAGGCTGACGTGGGCCTTGCTTTTGACGGCGACGCCGACAGGGTGTTTTTGGTAGATGATCAAGGCGTTGCCTTATCCGGTTCAACCACCACTGCCATAGTCGCCAAAGCCATGTTGGAAGCCAACAAAGGAGCCACAATCCTCTACAACTGCATCTGCTCCAAAGCGGTTCCGGAAATAGTGGAAGAAATGGGAGGAAAATCGGTACGGACGCGAGTCGGACATTCTTTTATCAAAGCGGAAATGGCCAGGACCGGTGCCGTCTTCGGCGGCGAGCATTCCGGGCACTACTACTTTTTGAATAACTTCAAAGCAGATTCGGGTATCATCGCTGCCATGGTGGTTTTGGAAGTGCTCTCCAACTCAGGTATGGCACTCTCTCAATTCAGACTACCTTACGAAAGGTATTCTGACTCCGGAGAGATAAATACCAAAGTTGAAGACGTACATCTCGTTATCGAGCGGATCAAAACTATTTATACAGATCTTGGGGCCGAGATAGATGAGTTGGACGGTCTGACTGTCTATAACGATTCTTGGTGGTTCAATCTACGTCCTTCCAATACCGAGCCACTATTGAGGCTAAATGTCGAGGCAAACGATGACGAATCCTTACGCGGCTATGTGGAGCGGGTCGTCGCCGAAATCAAAGAGGCCGGGAAGTGATTTAAGTGATACCTGCTTTTCTGATGGAAATTCTCGTTTGCCCGGAAGACAAGAAGCCTCTCTGGTTGATAGATGCCCCCGGGGAATACTGCTTTTATAATCCGAGGCTACGTAAGAAATATAGGATAACAGACGACATCCCTATCTTGTTAAGTGAAGAGGCAGAGTCCTTATCGCCGGAAGAAGCCGAGGCTCTGGACTCTTTGATTGAACGTGGTTACGGCACCGAAACCGCCAAAGCCGACAGCTCAAATACGGATTAGCAACAGGATAGTCGGAAATATTTACAGCCAATGAAACCAGGGATGTGAGTTCTTCCAGATAACGGCGATTATTTTACCTGATATGTATTGTGATCGGATGTCTATCGCCATACTTTTGTCGGTTTGAGATGCAAGACACGGGATCACCACTACATAATTGGAAGCCGGCACCACCTCTTGGGGGATGGAAGCGGGACCTTTGCAAGATCCGAGCATCTGTTTGTACCACGGTTTTTGGTTGACGAGGACGCCGTTTACGTAAACGGAGTTTTCCGACGATGTTATGGCTTGCCCGGGAAGTGCGATGATTCTGGCAAAATAGCCCGTACCGGATCCACCCAGTGCCTGTTGGGAGACTTTGATGATGTCGCCCTGGTGATAAACGGTGGATATCTTACTCATTAAAACCCATTCTCCGGCTTTTATGGCCGGTGAGATTTGGTTTTGTGTAACCTCTATAGGCGTGGCTACAAAAGTTTTGGCCGCAAACAATAATGCAACCACGGCAAAAAGAAAGCTCAGGAGTCTAAGACGCCTTCTGGAGCTGGAAGGGGCTTTGTCTCTGCCCCCTGATCTTACGGTCGTTCCACCGGTCGCTCTTTGGTATGAACTCTGGTAATAGTTGTTTTGTCCCGGCAACTCTGTGTACGTTTGTGCGGTATTTGGTAACTGTTCTTTTGGGGTAAAAGTAGGTTCGGCCGTATTGATATTAAAATTTTCTAAGATACTCAAGTCAAACGGCAGTAACTCCGGCTCACTCACTTTCGCACCGCCGTTCCCGGCCAAAGTACCGTCATTTGTCGCAAAGCCAAAGTCGGTTGTGACTTTGTCGGCGAGAGCTGTCTTGTTGTCTTTAGGATCGAAGTCCGGGGCAAAGCCTGGTGCGAAATCAAAGTCAAAGTCTTCATAAATGTCAAGGTCAAATCCAGGATGTCTTTTTCGAGGCGCCTGAGAGTTGTGATAGCCGGATGTCGGTTCTTGTGTTGCATCGCTGTGTTGTGGCGGCGAAGTATTCCATATGTCTGATTCTGATTTATCCGGTTCGAATGCCAAAGTGCCGGATTTCTGAGTATATTTTTCCAGCCATGAGTTTTGGGTCTGTTCGTCCAAAGTGCCAATTACAGACGAAATGTCGTTTTTAAATTGAGGTTTGTCCAAAGCTGCGTTGGTAACATCCTCCGTCTGAGCGGACAAGCCGTTGTCTGCTTTCAAGCCGGAAGTATCAAGTGAGAAGCGTGAGATGGGAAGCGATTGCAGTTGGCCGCCATCGGACTCGTTGTCTAGCTGAGTAGCCGGCTCTATTGCTGCCGGAGGTAAAGAGATCACCGTCTCGCCTTTTTCTTCTCCTTCTGAAACAGGATCTTCTTTTGGCAAGAGGTCGCCTGTAACGGCCTCCTGGACTTGGCTAGATGAGATCTTTGTATGGATATCTGAGTTTTCTTCTCTCTTTGGAGCCAGATCCGGCTCGTTGTCTGTGGGTAGTTTCGTTGCTTTGGAAGCAAGGGAACTATAATCTGGTAAATTTTCTTTTCCGTTGACTCCGGTGGTGTCCAGTGACAGCCGGTTTCGAAATGCCGCCGAAAGGGAAATATCTGCCAAGCTTTCCGTGATGGAAGAACTTGCGGCTGCTTTTGTTTGGAGAAAGTCGCTCAGTGCATTGTTTTCTTCACGGTCCGGTAGGTCTTCGATGAAAACCCTTCCAAGTAGGAGGTCCCGCCATATTCTGGCTTGTTCTCTGAGTGCGTCATCGGCTCTAGCGAAGTCTTCGTCTCCGGCGGCGGAGATCCAGCGTGACCAATTTTGTAAACTTGTAAAGACTGCTTGGGCTACCCCGAGAGGCAACAGACGGTCCAAGGATGCAAGCCATTCCGCCAAGGGTAGTAGCCTGATGGGATCGAAGAGTTGTCTGTAAACACGCGGTCTTTCTTTGGCTGTGGTAGCGGTTGCCAGCAAAACGGCTTCGGAGAGCAATCTTCCCAGTTCATAAGCCGGTCTCATGTCATTTCCGGTGACTGCCAGAGAATCGATAAGCCCTATGTGCAATTCCTGAGCAAGCTCTCTGGCTTCTTGTTCGTTCTTATAATCGCTGTCGAGTAATTTGGAAAGAGCCCCGGCCCAACTCTGCGAAGTGCCGTATTCGGGCAAAGCCAACGACGTTGTTCTACTTTTGATGGTTTTTGAGATCAGATTTCTTGGGGGTAGAGCCTGTCTTTTGCTGTCTGTGCTCTCGTTCTGGGTGATGCTTGGTGTCAGTGTGCTGAGATAGATAATGGCTACTTGCCAACCGAGCCCTATCGCAAGTTTTACGGCTCTATCACCGTGCTTTTCCGTCCAGTCCTCTACCTGGTCAAGTTGCAGACTTACCGGCGTGACACCCGCATTGCCAATAGTCGTATCCGAACCGGAGATCTCTGTGGCTTGACTGTCTGAAACAATACTCGCGTCGGTATTTTGTGCTATGGCGGTATCTGTGTTTGGTTGTAAGGTTTTTTTTCTTTTTAATATCCGCATTTGCCAACGTAAGCTTTAGTTTGTTTTAAGACAAGTATAACAAAGTTATTATATCTTGCAAAAATATTATTGATGGCGCCTTTGAAGTGATATCAAAGTAGGAGTCTGGCAAATCCGACAAAGAGCCTTATACATTTGAAAATCGTAATCGGTAACTCTCTCAAGATGGGTAAAGCTTTGTTTTTAGAAATTCTATTTTTACCAAAGGCAGAATCAATTTTTTACCATGGGAAAAGTCTCATATTTCAAAAATGCTATTTTTCAGCTGTGATGTTTATAATTTAAAGATCGGGTGCGAGGCGTAACCTTGCTTTCGGAGATAGAATAATGCGGGTGTTCTAAGTGTGTCTGTGGTTGAAAGTCGAAGCCAGCCGTAGGCGAAACGACCCACATAAGACAGCTTTTGGCTGTTGAGCATGGTGCGGTTTAGAAGTAAGACTCGCCCGCCACTATACCGGCAGGCGGTATTTGGTGGAGAAGGGGCATATGGTATGTGTTCTGCGCTGGGCAAATTTGCCGCCGCAGTTCCGCCAAAAACTCCTCAGCGAGCGAGTGTGGGGTCAAAGACCAGGTCAGACGCTTAGGCACCCGTATGTTTTCTAAATCCTCGGCAAGATTTTCTGTTTTTTTGGCTTTGTGTAGCTATAGATGGTGTTCATAGGCTATTTCTGGGTAAACCCTCCGCCGGGTATCCTAATATAAAAGATATTTTTAGACAAATTAAGGCATTCTGGAATCTAAGTGACAAGCAAGGAATATAAGAACCATATTGCGATAGTCGGTGCCACCGGAACAGGTAAAACGGCGCTTGCTCAGAGATTGGCTGCCGCCGTGGAAGACGTTGAGCTCATTTCCGTCGATGCCATGGCTGTCTACATAGGCTTTGATATAGGAACCGCCAAGCCTTTGGGCATGGAAAGAAGCCGGTTCAAATGGCATCTGCTGGATTTGGTGGAAGCCGACAGAGAATTCTCGGTTGCCGAATTCCAGGAGAAATTTAACGAGTCC
>JAJZMK010000008.1 GCA_021798275.1 Actinomycetes bacterium
CATCAAAAAGTTGTTGGGCATAATTTTCCCCGCGTGGGCGGGGTGTTCCTGTCATAGACGAGAGCCACAAGATCAGGAGCAAATTTTCCCCGCGTAGGCGGGGGTGTTCCGCCCACTGCGCAGTATCTGCTACGGACCCACCTATTTTCCCCGCGTAGGCGGGGGTGTTCCCTTCCGGTAACGGATACGGTGGAATTAATTTCAATTTTCCCCGCGTAGGCGGGGGTGTTCCCGGAAGTTGTCCTAGTTCTTCAGCGCGCCATAGATTTTCCCCGCGTAGGCGGAGGTGTTCCTAAAATAATTCGCACATATTATAATCAAAGTTAATTTTCCCGCGTAGGCGGGGGGTGTTCCCATATTCAGCAAAATGTTTGCGGATAGTCTGCGATTTTCCCAGCGTATGCAGGGTGTCCCAATTATGTTTATATGGGATACAGTCCACTGATTGAAGCTATACCTTTACAGAGAAAATTGAATATTGCATAATAATATAATTAATTAATATTTTTATTAGCAGATTGTATATTATGCGATACTGAGCATCCGATCTAATGCCAGTTTGGCCCCTTCTTTTATAATTTCATCTACAATAATTTGGTTATAAACGGTATCTTCTAATAGGCCATCCATCACCCATGCCAAGTGGGGTAAATCTATCCTGTTCATGGTGGCACAGGGACACATGACAGGATCCAGACATTCTATGTAAAGATCTTGATGGGTGTCAGCCAATCTGTTGACAAGATGTACTTCAGTGGCGATTCCAATATGTGTTCCTGGTTTAGCAGCGTTTACGGCCTTTATGATGGCATCGGTGGAACCTACAATATCAGCTTTTTCTACAACTTCATGTGAGCATTCTGGGTGAGCCATAATAACTGCATTATCATAGCGATTACGGAAATTCTCAATTTGGGCTACGTTAAATCTTTGATGAACCGAGCAGTGACCTTTCCAAAGGATAAAAGTAGATCTTTCAGCCGATTCTTGATCCAATCCTCCCAATTCGATCTCCGGATCATAGACGACTTCGTCTTCTACATTAAAGCCAAGTCTGTAGGCGGTATTTCGTGCCAAGTGTTGGTCGGGGAAAAACAGGACTTTCTTTTTTGTCTTTTTTGCCACCTCGACTATATCTGGCAAAGAGTCTTGATCTTTAGTTCCAGACAGTGCCCATTTAATGATTGCGGCCGCATTGGAAGAGGTGCATACCGCTCCGTTGTGTCTTCCGACAAAGTTTTTCAGCGCAGCTGATGAGTTGATATAGGTAACAGGAATAACATTGTCAATGTCAGTCAGCTGAGATATTTCTTTCCAGGCTAGTTCAACGGCATCGATGTCTGCCATATCTGCCATCGAACAGCCGGCTCCCAGATCCGGTAAAATCACTTTTTGATGGGAAGCTGTTAATATATCGGCCGCTTCGGCCATGAATTCAACGCCGCAAAATACGACGTATTCCGCATTGTGTTGTTGTGCGGCATATCTGGATAATGCCAATGAATCCCCGGTTTTATCGGCAAATTGAATAACTTCGTCACGCTGATAATGGTGTCCCAGGACAACCAAACGATCCGCTAAAGAATCTTTGGCACTCGCAATTCTCTCCACGAGTTCAGCATCGGTAGCCGCTTCATAAGCTGACCCGAGCCTCCGCTGCAGTTTGAGCATAATATTCACCTTTTTCTCAAAGAACTGCTTATAGTCGGCGGGGACAGCCTGGTCGCCCATCCGCGGGTATGTCGACAACAGTTCACATTTTATGTCGGATACCAGGCCGACATACTGTTTAATAGTATAGTGCTAAAAAAACCGAATGACATCCCAGATCTGCCCGGGTCTTACCAATTTCTTGACCAGGAGGGTCGGGTAATTTATGTCGGTAAAGCCAAATCGCTCAAAAACCGCGTTTCAAACTATTTCCAAGACGAAAAATCTTTACATATCCGGACAAGGCAAATGCTGGAGATGGCGTCATCTGTCGAATGGATTACGGTACGCTCGGACTTAGAGGCGATACTCCTTGAATACTCCCTAATCAAACACTACAAACCTCGTTTTAATGTCAGGCTAATAGATGACAAAAGTTATCCGTATCTGATGTTGACGATGACGGATTCCTATCCTCGGGCAGTCGTTACCAGGGGGGCATTTATCAAGGGAAACCGCTACTTCGGTCCTTTTGCGCATGCTCATGCCATCAGAGACAGTCTTGACATCTTGTTGCGCTCTTTTCCGATCAGGACGTGCTCCAATGCCAAATTTCAAAGTCATGCAAAACTTGGTAGACCATGTCTACTTTATGACATTGAAAAATGTAGTGGCCCTTGTGTAAAAGCCGTTACGGAAGAGGACTATCAACAGATCGTTTCCAAATTGGCAGACGTATTTGACGGCAATTCTAAAAACGTCTTAAATCAATTGGAAGCCTCAATGGACAGGGCATCTAAGAACTTGGAATTTGAATTGGCGGCTCAATTCAGAGACGGGATCGAAGCCGTACGGCTTGTCCTGGAAAATCAAGAGATGCTGGGAGACCAAGACGAAGAGTTCGACATTATCGGTATAGAAGACGACGATCTGGAAGCAGCTGCCCAGGTATTGCGCATCAGAAGTGGCCGGCTGGTTGGGCGAGAGGGATTCATTTTAGAAAAAGTGGAACCGATGGAACTTTGGGAAGTCAGCCAAAAAGTGCTGGAAAAAGTTTATGTCAACACTCCGCTGGAAATACCCTCGCAGATTTTTATCAACCATTTACCATCAGACTTACCAGAGTATGAAGAGTTGCTGAAGATGCAACGCAAAAACAACTCAGCTCTTCACATTAAAAAGCCCTACAGGGGTAGAAAAAAGACTCTTGTCGATCTGGCCATTACGAACGCTAAGGAACAATTGAAGCGTCACAGGATGAAACGTTCTTCTGATCTAACTTCCAGGTCTAAAGCATTGAATGAGTTAAAAGAGTACTTGGGTCTCACCTATGTTCCTTTGCGTATTGAGTGTTACGACATGAGTCACCTTCAAGGTAGCGATTACGTCGGTTCCATGGTCGTCATGGAAGACGGACTTTTAAAGAAAAGTGACTATAGGCGCTACAAGGTTTCCGCCGTCCAAGGAAATGACGACTTTGGCGCCATGCACGAAGTTCTAACGCGCCGTTTAAAACGCTTTCTTTTAGATCTCGAAGAAAAAAGCAACGCTTCATCGCCCAAAACCACCACCGACAAAGCCGCAGCGGCTTTTACTACCACCTTTACGGATTCACTTGATGTAAGGGACGTTGTGGCGGAAAAGTTACAGGCAAAAACAAGCGAAAGCCATTTGCCGCACTATCAAACAGACGGCAACGACTTGGAACAGGCTAAAAGCGAGAGAGATCTAAGTAGCGATAGTTCTTTTCCGAAGATTCCTAAGCGCTTTTCCTATCAACCGAATTTGATTTTGATCGACGGTGGGAAAGGACAACTCTCTGTCGGTGTGCGGGTTCTTGAAGAACTGGGGCTGGAGGGAAAAGTTGAGTTGGCGGCTCTTGCTAAGCGCTATGAAGAGGTCTATCGTCCCGGATCATCTGATCCAATGGAAATACCCCGCAATTCGGAAGCGATTTTCCTGTTGCGTCAAATTAGGGATGAAGCCCACCGTTTTGCTATAGGATTTCATCGGCAGTTGCGTGCTAAGAGAATGACGCGAAGTGTCTTAGATGACATCGACGGCTTGGGTGAAAAGAGAAGACAAAAGTTATTGCGTCATTTCGGGAGTATTACTAAATTGAAGGAAGCTTCTTATGAAGATTTGGAGCTCTGTAGTTGGCTTCCCAAGAGCACCAGGGATGCGATATGGGAAAAGCTTCATCATATGCCTAAGGGATCTTTGTAACATTGTTCATTAGCGTCAGATATGATCGCACAACTTTTCAAGCAAATTAAATCTGCTTTTTTTAATCGACGGAGCTTTATTGATAAAGGATTTAGATGGATAAAGAAACTATTTCTCAAAACGTAGACAATAACATATGGGACGGTTATTCCGATTGGTGGAAGCGTACCTTTACCAACGGCAATGACTTGGAATACGAGCGTGTCATCATCCCACTCGTTTTGGAATTGGTAAAAGGTTCCGGTATGGTGCTTGATATAGGATCGGGGGAGGGTCAGATCTCGCGGGCTTTGGCAAGAGAGAATCCTGATCTAAAAGTAGTGGGAATAGACCCATCCATTAAACAGCTGACCAACTCTCTCGCACAAGTTGCTCCCGGTAACGGGGTTACTTACCTGCGCTCTGCTGCCGAAGAGCTTCCGTTTTTAGACAACAGTTTTGACGCAGCCGTCTGTTGTCTGGTGATAGAGCATACCACCGATCAAGATCTTGTCTTAAAAGAGGCGGCCAGAGTGGTAAAAGAAGGGGGGAAATTTGTTTTATTGATCAATCATCCTTTGTTTCAATGTACCGGAAGCGGCTTGGTGGACGATCAAATTCTGGGGGAACAATACTGGCGTATCGGTCCTTATTTAACTGAAGACGTCGCTGTCGAGGAAGTGGACGAAGGTGTCTATCTGCCTTTTGCTCACAGGCCTATCAGTCGTTATATAAATCCCATGGCTGAACGAGATTTCCTTCTTGTAAAGATGATAGAACCGGCTCCTTTGGAAGATATGATAGATCAATCCGTAGCACCGCTTCTTGAAGCGGCGATTCCGAGACTCCTTGCCATGGTCTTTGAACACCGACCCCGCTTGTCAACTAAAGTACGTGGCTAGTTGAGATGATAAGCTGAAAGTAAGAGAAGACAATAGTTGACTAAGGCGGAGCAATTCATATGACACAGTATTTGTTTGCAACCGGATTGTCCGGAGCGGGAAGGTCTTCGGCGGCCGCCACTTTGGAAGACCTGGGCTGGTTTGTCATTGACAATTTGCCGCCATGGTTGATCGACAAAGTGATGGAATTATCGGCTCAACGCGGTTCGGAGCAGGAAAAGTTTTGCTTTGTCCTTGGGCGCGGTGGTGCCGAGACCACCAGTGAAATCATTCCCTCCATTAAATCTTTGCGGGAAAAGAACTCTGATTTGAAAGTTCTTTTTCTCGACGCTTCCGATGAAGTGCTTGTACAACGTTACGAGGGCACGAGGAGAAGACATCCTCTGGAAGCCGAAGGGTTACTTGAGGCCATCATGGCGGAACGTGAAGTTATGAACAATATCAAGGAAATTGCCGATATTGTCATCGATACCAGCAACTTGAACGTCCACGAACTGAGAGATCAACTTGTCAAGTTGTTCGCGAACACCGAAAACGGCAGCCGTATGGAACTGTCGGTGGTGTCTTTTGGGTATAAATATGGCCTGCCGCTCGATTGTGATATCGTTCTCGACTGTCGTTTTTTGCCTAACCCACATTGGGTAGAGGGCTTGAGATATCATACCGGTTTGGAAGATGCCGTAAGAGATTACGTATTATCAGGCGAAGATGCCCAGGAATTACTAGTCAGACTAGATGAATTGTTTGCATTCTTATTACCGGCATACACCAAAGAGGGTAAGTCTTATCTTTCCATTGGGATCGGTTGCACGGGTGGTAAACACCGTTCCGTGGTGATCGCCGACGAATTGTCGAAAAAGATTATTGACAGGGGATTTCCCGTTATGTTGCGGCACCGTGACGTTGAGAAGTAGTTTTGTCACGGGCTCTTTGATGACGATACGGGAAGTGATTAAAAATTGCTCATATACTCACATTCATATGGGTCGTCTTGGGGGATACGGATCTAGCGACTGATGTCTGAGATAAAAAAAATAGGGGGAGATTACCGGCGTCCGAACGTGGTGGCCATCGGGGGAGGACACGGTCTGTCGCGGACTCTGCTGGCTGCCAAGTCATATGCCGGTTCCATCTCAGCGATAGTCACCGTAGCGGACGACGGGGGATCGTCGCGTGTTTTCAGAGACGAGTTAGCCGTACCAGCTTTGGGAGACATCAGACGCTGTCTCATAGCGCTTGCGGATAATGACTCGTTGCTGGCCAAAGTTATGTCATACCGCTTTTTGGAAGGAAGCTTTCAAGGTCATCCCGTCGGTAACTTTATATTGGCCGCTCTCTGCGAGATGAACTCTGATTTGGAAGCCGCAAGTTCTGCTCTCGGAGAGGAACTCTCTGCCGCAGGGAGGGTATTTCCGGCCTGCAATTCCGTAGCGACCTTGACGGCCACCACAGACTCGGGGGAGTTGATCTCCGGTCAGGTCGCAGTGATGCAGCGATCCGGGATATCTGAAGTAAAGTTGGTAGGACAAGATATAAATGCCCCGGAAAAGGCTTTATTGGCGATCAAAGAGGCCGATCAGATAATCATTGGCCCCGGTTCTTTGTATACATCGTTGTTAGCCGCACTCTCAGCGGAAGGGATCAGGGAAGCGATAGAAACCTCTGAAGGCAGAAAAATATATATTGCCAATTTGCAACAGCAAAAGTATGAAACCTTCGGTTATAACATAGCCGATCACATCCGGGCGCTAAACAAACACGGGATCAAGTGCGACGTTACTTTACTGCCTGTAAAATCGGTGCTGGAATCGGGAGATATCCCCGATGACACGGAGACGATCAAAGTCCCTTTGACAACGGAATCGGGCAATATACACGATCACAATCTTCTTGGTGAGGCATTGGCCGGTTTGTGGCTAAGGCATCTCGAAAGCGACAAAGAGGTTTAGATAAAGAGCGACATAAAAGTCAAATTATATTTTTGTCAAATACGTAAATATACCCGCCATATCTTTATGAAAATTGCATTCAGAGTCAATTGTAGCGTTAGGGAAATGACCGGTTGTCTATGTCACGCTATATCAACTTAAAGCTCTTTAGATGTAGTGTATGTTGAAAGTATTCGGGTCTCATGTCACTTGATGGCAAGTGGTATCTCCGAGCTTTACGCACGACCCGCGTTTTCATTATCATGTTCTGCCTATAGTATATTGTCTGTCGGAGAGTTTTGGAAGGTGATTTTTTACCAAAACGATTCCGATGTTGTTGTAAGATACAATAACAGCCACTTAGGGCTTTAGACCCTTTCGTTGATTATTGGTTATGTGACAAAATAGATATGAAATTGTACGGCTCAGGCCGAGAAGGAGCGGATTATATGACAGTCAGGGTAGGAATAAACGGTTTTGGCCGGATCGGACGTAATTACCTACGGGCCATTTTGCAAAGCCACGCCGACGTGGAAGTAGTGGCCATCAACGACTTACTCAGTACCGAGACCAACGCCCATATGCTTCGTTATGACTCATCACAGGGTAGATTGAAAGAAAAAGTCGAAGTCAAAGGGGATTCTCTGATTGTTGACGGCAAGGAAATAGCCGTTTATGCCGAGCGGGACCCCAAGAATATACCATGGGCAAAATCCGGCGTTGACGTAGTGATAGAGTCAACCGGTCGTTTTACCAAAAGAGACGCCGCCGCCGCTCACTTGGAAGCCGGAGCCAAGAAAGTTATCATCTCCGGACCTTCCGGTGATGCCGATGCCACTTTCGTAGTTGGGGTCAATGACCAGGACTACGACAGCGCAAAACACAATGTAATTTCATGTGCGTCTTGTACCACCAACTGTTTCGTGCCGATGGTTAAGGTTTTGGATGACGCTTTCGGCGTCGAGCACGGCTTGATGACAACCGTACACGCTTACACCAATGACCAGGAATTGCTGGATCTCGGAAGAGACAACATGCGTCGTGCCAGGGCGGCCGCCATCAATATTGTTCCCACCACCACCGGAGCTGCCAAAGCAACGTCTTTGGTACTTTCAGCGATGAAAGGAAGACTTGACGGACATTCTCTCCGTGTACCGGTCCCGGTTGGTTCCATCACTGACTTCACGGCAATCATCAAGGGCGAATTGACAAAAGATCAGATCAACCAAGCTTACAAAAAAGCAGCCGAGGAAGGTCCGTTGGTTAACATTTTGGTTTACACCGATGAGGAGATAGTTTCTTCAGATATAGTCGGCACCCCGGCTTCTTGTACATTCGATTCGCAATTGACCTTGGCCATGCCGCTTGGTAATGACACCACTTTGGTCAAAGTATTCGGCTGGTACGACAATGAATGGGGATACTCGAACCGCTTGGTCGACGTTACCCTCATAGTGGCCTGATCTTATGGAAAGTTTCCCGGTATTAGAAGATTTGGGTGACGTTTCCGGCAAAAGGGTTTTGCTGAGGGCAGATTTTAACTGTCCCATAGCCGAAGGTCCGGATGGGAAAACGGTCATCACCGACGATTATCGCATTATCTCTACCGTGCCGACGATCAAATGGCTGCTCGATAACGGTGCTTCCGTTACCGTCATGAGCCATTTCGGGAGACCGAAAGGCAAGTACGACGAGCGATACGTTCTCGATCCCGTGGCGAAAAGACTTGCGGAATTGGTGGGTCCGGTTTCTTTCTTGGAAAACGTGAGATTTAATCCGGGTGAAGAGGCAAACGACGACGATTTCGTCAAACAGCTGATCCAAGGACAGGATCTGTATGTGAACGATGCTTTCGCCGTTTCCCACAGAAGCCACGCTTCCGTGGTGGGGCCTCCCAAGTATCTGCCGTCCGCTGCCGGGAGACAGTTGGAAAAAGAAGCCAGAATGATGTCGAAATTGCTAAATGAACCGGAGAGGCCTTTTATAGCCGTGGTCGGCGGGGCCAAAATTTCCGACAAACTGGGCTTATTGAAGTCTCTCTCCAAAAAAGTGGATGCCATCATAGTCGGAGGGGGAATGAGCTATACCTTCCAACGTGCCCTCGGACACGTTACCGGCGATTCTATCGTGGATGAGTCCAAGATCAAGGAGTGCTCGGAGCTTCTTGAATCCGGTCCCCGCATTCTGCTCCCCGTAGATCTGGTGGCCTTGGCCCCGGGTGGCAAGTTGGACTTTTCCAACAACCTCTCGCCGGAAGTAAAAGGCGATACCAAGATAATCTCTGTTGACGTTCCAGACGGTTATGAAGCCGCCGATATCGGACCGAAAACCAGAGAATATTTTGCCAGGGAAATAATGTCCGCCAAAACGATTCTTTGGAACGGTCCCATGGGAGCGTTTGAAGACGAGCGTTTTTCCGAAGGGACAAAAGCGGTGGCAGAGGCTGTGGCAGCCAGCCCGGCATTTTCAGTCGTGGGTGGCGGAGACTCCGTCAGGGCTCTCAACGAATCCGGACTCGAGGATCAAGTCAGTCACGTCTCCACCGGTGGCGGAGCTTCCCTGGAGCTGATCGAAAAAGGCGATTTGCCGGGATTGATCGCTCTCCGAAACGCCCCAAAGAAGTAGTAGGAACTCTGCATACGGGTGGCTTGGCCGATTGTCCGGCCACCTGTATTTTTTTGTAACATATTTACCCAAAGAGCTGTATTCCCGTGTCAGATTGTATGCGGCAAAGTCTTGATAAAGCCCGGGTTTTCCGGTGCTTCTTCTTTGTCGAAACAAGCGCTATTAGTGGGAAACGATTCCAATGAAAGTAAAAAATGGTTGAAACTTCAAAAACATCGGTATTGATAAGCGGCAACTGGAAAATGAATCAAAATCATTTTGAAGCGTTGAAATTGATTCAGGAGTTGTCTGCACTCCTTCGTTCTCTAAACGGTGACTCCGTATTATCACCTATGACCAAAGTGAGCATTCACCCTCCTTTTACTTCTCTTAGGACGGTTCAAACCGCGGTGGAATCGGATCATATACCGGTTTTTCTCGGAGCCCAAACCTGTCATCATCTGGACAAAGGCGCCTATACGGGCGAGGTTAGTGCCGAAATGCTGTCCAAATTGGGAGTGCAGTATGTCATTGCCGGCCATTCCGAACGCCGCCAATACTTTTTCGAAACAGACGAGATCGTCCAAAAAAAAGTCAAAGCAATCCTACACCACGGTATGCATCCCATCCTTTGTGTGGGAGAGACCATGGAGGAAAGACAGCTCGGTAAGGCCAACGAGAAAGTTCAGAACCAGTTGAGGGAAGTCTTTTCTCAGCTTAGTATCGAAGAAGCCCTGAAAGTCGTCGTCGCTTACGAACCCATTTGGGCGATCGGAACCGGTGAAACGGCAACCTCCTCGGATGCCGAGCAAATGTGTAGTTTTATCCGGACCGAGTTGGCCTCACTATCGGGTAATCAGGTGGCCGAGGAAGCTTTAATACAATACGGTGGTTCCGTCAATGAACAAAATGCCGCGGAATTGCTCGCTCAAGAAAATATTAACGGTCTTTTAGTCGGCGGAGCAAGCCTTGACGCCAGGAAATTCGTCGAAATATGTCGGGCTTGATAAGACTGCGGTAAGCTGGGACACCGATCACAGGTATCTGACGAAGATACCCGGTATGTTTTGCACCCATGAGCCCCTTTGTTTAGTAAAAATACAGCCAGAGAAGGCTTACAAAGCTGAAATAGGACTGTTTTGCAGCGATAAACAAAACAAGTTCTTATATTGGATTACGCTATTTTTTAAAGTATTTTTTCCTATATACTTATAAATCAGCTAGCTTAAAACCACG
>JAJZMK010000063.1 GCA_021798275.1 Actinomycetes bacterium
TTGCATTTCCCCCAGCGCTCAACTTATCTATTGCACTAAGTACATAATAAGGAACCAAAAGAGGCCTGTCAATAAAAAATATACCTTTTGAACAGGTATTACTGTCAGTGAGAAATAATATCACTCTCAGTAATTGGCAATTACTGAGAGTGATTATACCGACTCATATTGTAAAAAAAGAATAGAAATTTATCAGAAAATGTTTTTTTACCAATATATATATTTCCGATAATTTAGTTAATAAATTGAAAAATGCAAGATAAATGCAAAACTGGTATTTTACGAACCAATAATTTTTTGCGAAAAGGCACTCCTGCCCTACGAGGCCAGAATACGGGAAACGACTTTAAGTAAATCTTCATCTGCCATGAAAGGCACAGCGTTGCAGTTTTTTTGCTGTTCTGCCGTGACCCCAGAATATACGAGAGCGAACCTTGCCCCCAACCGATTTGCCAGCAAACCGTCAGTATCGGAACGGTCGCCCACTACATACGTCACATCTCCGAAAGTCGATTTCACCAACTCGACTGCAGGGTCATAAGGTTTGCCCGCGACTTCTCCGCTTGTATTGGTCAGAAACTGCAAAGCTTTATATAATATGCCACCCCCCGGCAAAAGACCGTTTTGCATAGGGTACGTGCCGTCGTCATTGGTCGCTATCAAACGCGCTCCTCCGGAAACAGCTCGAAAGCCTAAAGCCAAAGTGGCAAAATTGAAAAACGGATCAATACCGACCACACACGCGTCGAGGGAATCGACATCTGCCGCTTTATCAATCGCTTCAAAAAATTCAATTCCGGCTTGTGTCAAATCAAGTAAATTGTCTCTGCCGCTTTCACGAAAAGCCGATTCCACAGACAAGCTTTCCTCGTCGCAAGGAAAGGGTAGCACGTATTTTGTCCCACCCAGGGCATCTGATATGATTCCATGACCGAATACAGGATTATGACCATCGCCCACTAATGCCTCATATATGCCAGGGCCACCCAGACATAAAACTTTGGACTTTCCTTTCAGAAGGCGCGAGGCGGCCATAGCCGAGGTTAAAATATCTTCTCGTGAGGCGGGTATGTTCATCGAACAAAGTTTGTCAACGAGTGACGACACAAGAGGGAATGAATTATTTGTGAAGAAAACCACTCTTTTGTTCGCAGTGCGTAAAGCGGCAACAGCTTCGTCACTGCCGGCAATAAGAGAGTTGCCGCGCCATATTACTCCGTCAAGATCAATTAGCCATGTTTCACTCATTCTCACCCATTCTTATATATAAGTAAGGATTTACAAAGCAAATTTGTCAATCTCTTTTATGTATAAGTTACTATTTATGGCGACACGGTCTTTTGATCTGTGATAATCAAGATACGTGGCAGAATTTCATCCTTTTAAAGGCATACGATACAACAGCAACAAAGTAAATCTTACGGATGTCATTGCACCTCCTTACGATGTCGTAAATGCCGAAGACAGAAAACGGCTCTGTGAAAAGAGTCCGTATAACGCTATACGGATCGAGCTTCCCGACAAGACCCTGCCACCCGAAATAGATCCATACACTCAAGCCGCTGAAGAGTTTTTTTTCTGGCGAAAAAACGAAATTATCGTGCGCGATGATCTGCCGTCGTTTTACATATATCGAATGACTTTTGCGGCAGACAGCCAAGTCGCTAAATCTTCTACGACAGGCATCATAGGGGCTCTCGGATTGGATGCAAACGCCAAAGACGTTTTGCCGCATGAACAAACCATGCCAAAGCCCAAAGGTGACCGTCTCGATCTTCTCAGAACCGCAGAAACGAACACTTCACCTATTTGGACTCTCTCGCTTGCGGAAGGGCTTGCGAAATTCTGCAGGACCATCACCGACAACGATTCGCCTGTAAGCTCTGCCAAAGATGAGGACGGTATTTTACATGAGTTGTGGGTCGTCAATGACAAGGCAAGAGTAGATACAATCAGAGACTTGGTGTCCTCCACTCCTCTTATTATTGCGGATGGTCATCACCGCTATGAAACAGCTTTACATTATCAAGCGGAAAGAAGACAGGCAACACAAACAACAGGTAGCCACCCATACGACTGCCTGATGGCATTTGTCGTGGAATTAACTGATGAGGAACTTGTCGTAAACGCGATCCACCGGCTCGTAGCCGGGTTGCCTGCTGATTTTAACGCCATATCGGCATTCAGCGCTGACTTTGACTTAACACCGGCTCCCGAATCTCCGACGAATCTGGAAAGACAACTTGTCTCTCAAGACAGTTTGGGTCTTATCACAAAAGCGGGAAATTACTTTCTGAAGCCGCATGCGGACCTGCTCCAAAAAGACAGCACCGGGCTTGACTCAGCAAGGTTGGATCTGGCACTTGAACGGTTCCCGGCTCATCATCTCACCTATCAGCACGGTGCCATGAACATCGACCGTGAGATAGAAAACGGTAATGCACAGCTGGGTATACTGTTGCGTCCGGCAACCGTCAGTCAAATCGCCGATACGGCACATTCTTTCAAACGAATGCCCCCGAAAACAACCTTTTTCCATCCCAAACCCAGAACTGGACTGGTTTTTCGTTCGCTGGAAGACTGATCGGATACAGCAATTCCCATGGAAAGCACTCGCGAACATGGTTTCTGCGGGAACCCGCTATAGGCCTAGAAACGGCTTTGTTTTGGCAATACAAAACAGCTCAAAACAACTGTCCTGTGACAACCAATGCCTCCGGCTTACTGGATATTTGATTGAATTGAGCAGATTGACTCAAACATTCAACGCAAGGCTTAAGCCGACCCATACAACAAATCGATAACCCAACAGGGTAAGGCTTATTCGCCCACAACCCAGGTTGACTGCGACCGAAACAATTTGGACAGCGAACCCTTGCCCTGCTTTTGTAAAACATTTTCTTGCTGGACAGAAAGGGAGGTGCCGTAATCTTCGCGCTCTATATCCCGAAATATACCGATGGGCCGCGGCTCGGTGTCGGCTATTCCAAGACGAGAAAGGGCAAAAGCCAAAGATGGATCGCTCCTCTTCTCTTCATGAATCAGAACCTGTCCCGTTCCTTCTTTTGCTGTGTCAACGATGCGCAAACCACCCAAGTCGTTCAATGCCACCCCATAAGCGTCATCTTTGCCAAAAAGTATCG
The DNA here is from genome assembly GCA_021798275.1 of Actinomycetes bacterium. GTDB lineage: Bacteria > Actinomycetota > Acidimicrobiia > Acidimicrobiales > Bog-793 > JAJZMK01. Next base: position 3,144 of record JAJZMK010000063.1, read on the forward strand.
GCTCTCCTTCTTTCAGAGTAAGTAATTTGTCTTGTCTGTTCTCTTTGCCGGTTATAGCTTCAAAAGCTCCGTCATTGAAGACATTGCAATTTTGATATATTTCGACAAACGAAGCTCCTTGGTGTTCATATGCTCTTTTTAAGACATACTGCATATGCGCTCTGTCCATGTCGTGCGTCCTGGCAACAAATGTAGCCTCCGCACCTATAGCCAATGAAATTGGGTTAAAGGGTTGATCCGCAGAACCAAACGGCGAAGATTTTGTGACTTTGCCCAATTCAGACGTGGGGGAATATTGTCCTTTTGTCAAACCATAAATTTGATTATTGAACATAACGACGACCAAATTGATATTGCGCCTCAGGGCATGAATCAAATGATTGCCGCCTATGGACAGCATGTCCCCGTCTCCGCCTATCACCCAAACATCAAGATCGGGTCTGGTAATGGCCAGCCCCGAAGCAACAGCCGGCGCCCTGCCGTGAATTGAATGAACACCATACGTGTTCATATAGTAAGGGAATCTGGCGGCACAGCCTATTCCGGAAATAAAGACGGTATTATTCTTTTCTGCGTTAATTTCCGGCAGTAGCAACTGTACGGCAGCCAGAATTGAGTAGTCCCCGCACCCCGGGCACCATCTGACCTCTTGGTCGCTCATAAAATCTTTACGGGTGAGTTTTTCTGTTGTGGTCATTCTAGATCAATCCCATCACTTTATTAAACTTTCTAATTTTGGGTTAACAACATCGATATCAAGGCTGCTTCGATCTCGGAAGTCTTGAAAGGGATTCCCTGCATCTTGTTGAGCTGCGTAACATTTTTCAAGAACTTAGACCTGATAAGAAATGCCAGCTGTCCGGAGTTCATTTCCGGTATCAGGACTTTATCGTATACGGATAAAACCTCTGCCAGATTTTTTGGAAAAGGGTTTAGATGCATCAAATGAGCCCTTGCAATGCTGTAGCCAGATTGGCGAAGGTTGTCCACGGCAGCAACAATTGTTCCGTACGTTGAGCCCCATCCCAAGACCAAAATATCGGCTCCGGTCGGATCGTCCACTTCCAAATCGGGTAAACTCTCGGAAATGCCGTCCACCTTAGCTTGTCGCGTTTTCACCATGAATTCATGATTCAGTGGGTCATAGGAGATATTGCCGCTTCCGTCCGCTTTTTCTATTCCGCCTATACGGTGCTCCAGTCCTTTTGTGCCGGGGACGGCCAAGGGTCTTGCCAAAGTCTTTTCGTCCCTCAGGTAGGGCCAGAATACCTCGCGGCCGTCCGGTAAAACTTTGTTAGGCTTGGTGGCAAACTCCACTTCTATCGCCGGCAATTCGTTCTCGTCCGGAATTCGAAAAGGTTCGGCACCGTTGGCCAAATAGCCGTCCGAGAGCAGATAAACCGGAGTTCTGTATGCAAGGGCAATCCTTACGGCTTCAATCGCCGCTTCGAAACAGTGTGCCGGGGTTGAGGCCGCCACAACCGGCACGGGAGCTTCGCCGTGTCTTCCGAACATAACATGAAGAAGATCGCTTTGTTCCGCTTTGGTGGGCAGACCGGTAGAAGGTCCGCCGCGCTGTATGTCTACAATCACCAGTGGCAGTTCCAAAGAAACGGCCAGACCTACGGTTTCCGATTTTAAATCTATTCCCGGTCCGCTTGTGGTGGTTACGCCTATTGCCCCTCCGAAAGATGCCCCAAGAGCCGAGCATACTGCCGCTATCTCGTCTTCTGCCTGGAAAGTCGTTACATTAAAAGCTTTGTGCTTGCTCAATTCATGCAAAATATCAGATGCCGGAGTGATCGGATATGATCCCAGGAACATGGGCAACAATGCCTTGTTTGCCGCTGCCACCAATCCCCAGGAAAGAGCCGTATTACCAGTTATATTGGTATATTCACCCGGCGGCAAACTGCTTGCGGGGACGGTATATGAGGATTCAAATATCTCGGCTGTTTCCCCAAAATACCTGCCTGCGTTGAACGCAAGAGTATTTGCTTCCACAACCTGAGCATTCTTTGCATACCTCGCTCGGATAAAATCAAGCGTAGGCTGATACGGCCTGTCGTAAAGCCATGATACAAGACCCAGGGCAAAAAAGTTCTTGCTTCTTTCGGCGTCCCTGGGTTTTGCGCCTATGCTTTTACAAGCTTCCAAAGTAAGCGAAGTGATGGGAACGGCATAAAGTTTATACTTGTCAAGTGATTTATCTTCGAGTGGATTTTGACTGTATCCGGCTTTTTCCAGACTGCGCTGGTCAAAAGCATCGATGTTGCATATGATTACGCCACCCGACGGCAAATCGGCAATATTTGCCTTTAAAGCCGCCGGATTCATCGCCACCAATACCGTCGGAAAATCTCCCGGTGTATAAATATCATGATCCGCAATTTGCACCTGGAATGATGATACTCCGGCAATCGTACCTGCCGGGGCCCTAATCTCGGCCGGGTAATTGGGAAAGGTTGCCAAATCATTCCCGAAAATAGCGCTTCCGGCCGTAAAGCGATCTCCGGCAACCTGCATACCGTCACCAGAATCGCCGGCAAATCTGATTACCAAGCTATCCAGATTAATTTTTTCTTTACCGGTTTCGACAGTCATAAACTTCCACCTATCCCAATAATCATAATTTAGAACGAAACGATATAAAGGCTACGCTATCGTAATGGATTCATCGAGATAGACGTCTTGAATAGCATTAAGCAATTCCACACCTTCTTCGAAAGGACGCTGGAAAGCTTTTCTTCCGGCTATAAGCCCCATCCCGCCGGCCCTTTTGTTAATGACAGCCGTTCTGACAGCATCCGCCAAGTCTGTTGCACCGTGTGATTCGCCACCGGAATTGATGAGACCGACTTTACCGGCGTAGCAATTCAAGAGCTGCCACCTTGTCAAATCAATAGGGTTTTCAGTCGTATATTTGGAATAAACGAGAGGATCGGTTTTTCCAAAATTGACAGCCGTGTATCCTCCGTTATTTACGGGAAGTTTTTGCTTGATAATATCGGCTTCTATGGTGACTCCGATATGGTTTGCCTGGGCTGTCAAATCTGCAGACTGATGGTAGTCTGCATCTTTAGTCTTGAATGCATCATTACGCAAATAAGTCCAGAGAATAGTAAAAAGGCCTTGCCTATGGGCTTCCGCAAACAGAGCCGAAACCTCTCTGATCTGTCTTGTTGACTCTGGAGCTCCAAAATATACGGTTGCACCTATCCCCACCGCTCCGAGATCAACCGCTTGCTGAACGGTCGAAAAGGGCACTTGATCATGCTTTGTCGGATACGTCAGCAACTCATTGTGATTAACTTTTACGATAAACGGAATTTTGTGCACAAACCGTCGCGACAGTATGCCAAGCCCTCCCAAAGTGGTGGCAACGGCGCTACAACCTGCTTCGATTGCCAATCGGCAGATGTTCGCCGGATCAAAATATATAGGATTTTTAGAAAAACTTGCCGCCGCTGAATGTTCTATTCCCTGATCAACTGGGAAAATAGACAGATAACCGGTATCTGCCAAACGTCCGTTAGAAAACATTTGCGCCAAGTTTCTTTGTACCGCTGGCTTTCTGTCACTATAAGCAAACACTTCGTCTATATAGTCCGGTGTCGGCAGAGTCAATAAATCCTGAGTAACACCCTTGCAGGTATAATTTAATAACTCATCCGCCTCAGCGCCTAATAAGTTGCGGACATCAATTGCCACTTTCGATCTTCCTCTCTCATAATCAACACACACAAGTTTATTTCACACTTGCATTCTTATCGCCGCAGACCAAATTGGACAGACAACAAGTACCGCTAAAAACTCATTGCATGAGTCTTCGTTATTTGCCGCCAAAAGGTGCCATAGGGTAAGCGGGTAAATCTATATTTCCACTACCCAAAATCATTTTAGCATTTGTCGATCGCGATTTAGCACGATACTGTCACAAAAGGCAGGATTGGGACATAAGTAGTACCGGAGTAAAAAGCCAAAAACTCAGAATAGGCGTATGGTTAAAAATTTTAGCCAAATTTAGCATCAGAGCTCAGCTTTGAAGTCGTTGCCTTAACTGAGAGCGGCGAGTCTTTCCGCAACGTCTGCCATGGATGGGTCGGCTCGCAATACCTTGGTATAAAAATCTCGCGCCAAAGAAATTTCGCCGACACGCTCATATAAGTCTGCCAAAACAAACCACTGCCGAAGATGACGCATTTGGGGGCGCTTGACGGGACGGGATGCCGCCGGCGCCATCTGCTTAATGGCTTCCTGCAACTTACCCCTGTCAGCCAGATCCCCGACCATAACAATCCGTGCTTCGGCCATGAGATCACTTGATACTCCCTCTTGGCGCAATTCCTCGTACAACTTTTCAACCTGCCTGTGACGGCCCAATGCCCTATTTAAATCCATCAGCACGGGGTATTGATCGAGAGAACCGGTCTTATCGGTAAAAGATGACAAGATTTTCAAAGCCGAACTCCACTTTCCCTGCCGATAGAGAGTTAACCCAAGCAACTCTGCTACTTCCGGTACGACCAGAGCTTCTTTACCGAGGGAATTCAACATGCTTATAACTTCCGGAAAGCGATCTTGGGTGTAAGCTTTTGTTGCACTTTCCAAAACCGACTCTGCTCTGGATAACCTCTTGGGTGAAACGATATCTTTCAAGGCCAAATCCCCCGCATCCCCAAAACTTTTTGCAGAGTAATGGCTGAGGGACTCCGAGCGCCGTTTTGCGGGAAGATCGGCGACTAAAGCCGGTTTCTTTTGTGCCCCCTTACGGTTCCGCGAACTTGTATTAAGCTTGGACGACTCACCGGCAGTCTCGGAGATTTTTCGTTTCTTGTCAGAAGACGAAATTAGTTTATAACCGACAGTACCCCTTTCTTTTGCAAGAGGAATCGTCGGTGCGGCGTCAGAAAATTCTGTATCTGGTTTTTCTGCCTGAAAAGTTTTATAGCGCTTTTCCCCCGTGTCACCAAAGTATCTTGCTCCGTTCCGCGCCACTGATCCCCAGGAAGAGAAGCTCGAGAGATCTTTCGAGCCTTGCACACCGATACCGGGGTGACCGGTACCTCTTTGCACAGCAGAATTGCGCTTGGACACTCCGCGAAAAGTCCTTTGCTGCTGATCGGTTTTATTCGTGCCCGACCGACGAAATTCGGAGTGTGGTGTATGCCCGCCTGTACCCACCCGCCTTACACCGCTCTGATAAGAAGATGAGTCTCGCGATACGTCATCGGAAAAGTAGTTTTGGTAGCGATCTTCGCGCGAATGGTTGGCTTGTTTTCCGGAAAAGTCGTCTCCAAATTTTGGTTTTTTGCCATAGGGCGCACCGGTTTTTTTGGCACCGAAGGAGTCCCCACGGCGCTTGCTTTCTCCAAAGCCACCGGACCTGTCGGAATAAGAGCGCGAAGGGGCTCTTGAATTAAAAGACTCACCATAGGGCGCACCGGTTTTTTTGGCACCGAAGGAGTCCCCACGGCGCTTGTTTTCTCCAAAGCCACCGGACCTGTCGGAATAAGAGCGCGAAGGGGCTCTTGAATTAAAAGACTCACCACTGCCGGCATGATGGATTTGCCGTTGGGGTCTTTTGGGCCAGAGTCCGGATGCAGAATTTTGGTGCCTTGTCGAAGAAGTCTGAGGCGGTCGGAAAGGCTTATCCCCGGAACGCCCCGACGCTCCAAACTTAGCCTCACCGTAAGAGGGAGAGCTTGTTTTTTTAAATCGGCGCGCGTCGTCATCGGATTCGCTATGGTCGTCATTCAGTCTCGACATAAAATTTATTTCCTGTATAAACTCCGTAAAAAACCTGTCTTCACAGCCTCTTTACGGAAAATCTTTAAGTTCAAACGTCAGCGCATACTTTATGCGAAAACGGTACATATCTATTTTAGCTTGTTGCGGTTATTTATATATGAGAATTCTTTTTCGAAAAACATCGTACGCAGTCCATTGCCTCTTTGGATAAATCTGTTCCCCCACTGTCGGAGTAAAGAGAATCCGGTAATCATCAAGAGAAGGAGAACGGCAAATCCAGCTACCTCAGGAATGTTTTTCTCTATCCGTTGTTGAAGTTGATGAAACAAAAAAGAAAGAGGTCACAATGGGAAACAGCATAGCAGATTTCATGGCCAAACCGGCCGGAAGAGCAACCAGGATCATATTGGGTCTGGCTGTCGTCGGAGTCGGCCTCAGTCTGGGCAATAGCGCGGCAAGAACAACAGTGGTACTGATCGGACTTGTACCGATCTTGGCCGGATCATTGAACTTCTGCGGCATCGCTCCGCTTCTGGGAGAACCGTTCGCCGGTAAAAGCGTACTCAAAAAAAGAGATGCGTAAAAAAATCCCCGTCCTGTAAAACAGGACGGGGAAAATAAATCCGGCGACGCCCTACTCTCCCAGGGGGCCTCCCCCCAAGTACCATCGGCGCTGGCAGTCTTAACTTCCGTGTTCGGGATGGGAACGGGTGTGACCCTGCCGCTATGGTCACCGGAAACCTTAATCGATAATTGTTATCGAAAAACAGTTGCCCTTTAAGCATTCTATAGCGAGCACAAGCATGAAACCAAGCCCTCGGCCGATTAGTACCGGTCGGCTGAACACGTTACCGTGCTTACACCTCCGGCCTATCAACGTGGTGGTCTAACCACGGGCCTTACCAGGTTAACCCTGTGGGAGATTTAATCTTGGAACGAGCTTCGCGCTTAGATGCTTTCAGCGCTTATCCCTTCCGCAGGTCGCAAACCAGCCGTGCCCTTGGCAGGACAACTGG